>NZ_LCWN02000152.1:0-3060 GCF_002078205.2 Vulcanisaeta sp. EB80 | reverse complement strand
GTCAACGTAATATCACCAGGTTCAAAACCGTAGGTGCTCACGAAATCGTCACGCATGTTGCCGAACTTGCCTCTAACGTTGTTTATCACGTCCATGGATGCCTTGAATATATCGGCTGGGTTAACATCGACCTCTGTGGAAACCTCACTGGAGAATCTAATACTTGCCTTTTTGGCGCAGATTACCTGCCCCATATCCTTATCCTCAACAGTCTCAACGCCATTGTATACGGAGAGCATCGAGCCACTTGCTTTGACGCCAGTTGGTGAGCTTGGGGTTGATTGCATGTAGCACTCAATGCCACCCATTAGGTATGTTGGGTAAAAGTCCTCATTAATATTGAAGAAACCCTTGAAGGCATTGACTAGGTAATTACCTGGGTTATAGTTGGGTTCCGTGATTGATGATTGAATTAGAAAAACCCTCTTGTCGCCCTCAACTGTGCCGAGGCTAACCTGTTGTGTCTCAAAGCCTGAAACGCCTTTGTAAATATCGACGTATTTTGAGAAGCTGCTTCTGATTTCATCAGCCATATAACGGGCGGAGCCCGACAGCGCATTCATTATCTCCCTTATTATTTGCTCCTCATTACCAACCTGTTCCACCTAATCGCCGATGTTCAACATGGTGAGCTGTTTAATAAATGTTTCTAAAGAGATCTCAAGGGAATATAAATCGACGGGTTAACCGAACTAAAAGTTAATTTAGGATCGAATTAATCAGTAAATGATTTGTGGATGGAGGGCAAAATACCGTTAATTGAGGGGTATAGGGAGGCTTACATCAAGGTTCGAATTATCGAGAGCCTCCAGGGGCTTTAGTTAGCTGTAAGACTGCTTAAGGAGGGTTTCAGTAGGAATGCGGCAAGTAAAGTATTCATGGCTTGGAAAGCAATGATCAGCGCGCTCGTGGTGGCGAATCTCGAAAAAATGCCTAGGGATGATAAGGAGAGGGAGTGGTACATGAAGGCGGGCTTCCTCGCGCCAAACACAGGGTTAAAGGGGATATCGCAGAGGCTCGAGAAGCTTGGTTATAAAGTGCTTGATTTAACGTCGACGGCGCTCGCCCTCCATAGGTACTCATACAACGGCCTATACAAGGGCGCCAGTGACTATGCCACGAGGGAGGAGGCTATTAGGGATATTCAACACGTCGCTAGGGAATTACTTAGGTTAGTTAAGGAACACTTATCGAAGTATTGGGACGACGAGATCGAGGAGAACTACAGAACCGCCGAGAAGCTACTTAACGAATTGAAGTCCTAATCACCGCTTCCTACTTCTGGATATCCTCCACTCATCCTCCGCACTCATACACTCTACGCCGTATTCGCGGCATAGGGTCAGTACGTCCTTAAGGACTGTGCTCCACCAGGACCTGGACGGTGTATTAACGGGGCCGAGCCTATTACCCATTACCTTGATCACCAACGGTCTCGGTCTAAACCTATCGATTATCAATTGAGAGCCTGTGTTTCTCGCGAGCCTTATTATTGGTTCGTAATCCTCCCTCTTATCGTTTATGCGTGGTGTATGCTGGAGCGGCGCAACGAATGAGGTACTGACACTGGCTGAGTTAATAGGCATGCCCATAGTGACGACACTGCCTGGTAAGAACTGCGTGCCTGGTAATCACCCACTGGTCATGGGACCTGCGGGTATGCACGGTAGGTTGGAAGCGGATGCTGCTTTAATAAACGCTGACGTGATCTTAGCCGTCGGCACCAGGTTTAGTGATAGAACAGTGGGTAACTTCAACGAGTTCAGGAGAGGCAGGAAAATAATACATATCGACATCGATAGGAGCGAGATAGGAAAAAACGTGAAGCCGGAGGTTGGTATTGTTGGTGATGCCAAGGCTGTCTTATCTATGATGATAGGCATGGTGCCCAAGGCCCTGGAGAGAAGGCATGATGATTTCATAAGGTGGTTAAGGAGTATTAAGGAGAGTTATGAGGAGTACAGGAGTAAAGTACCCTTTGAGGGCTTCGCGCCATGGAGGGTCCTTAAGGTGTTGAGGGAGGTCATGCCACCACACGCAATAACGACAACGGGGGTTGGTAGTCACCAGATGTGGAGCGAACTTCACTGGGACGTTTATGTACCTGGCACATTCATAACGAGCGCAGGGCTTGGTACAATGGGTTTCGGAATACCCGCAGCCCTTGGCGCAAAGATAGCGAGGCCTGATGTGCCTGTGTTGGATATTGATGGTGACGGTTCGTTCCAAATGACAATGCAGAACCTAGCCCTGGTCCGTGAGTACAACCTGCCAATTATAGTCGCGATATTCGATAATTCCACATTGATGCTCGTGAGGCATTGGCAGGTTATGCTATATAGTAGGAGGATAATTGCCGTGGACTTTAACGTTAACCCCGACTTCATGAAGATAGCCGAGGCCTATGGGATAGAGGGTGTTAGGCCTAGTAACTATGATGAACTTAGGGCTTCGGTGGCTAGGGCTGTGAGGAATAATGAGCCATTAATCATCGACATAACAATCGATAGAGAGAGGGATTTCGTACTGCCCTTCGTACCCTCCGGTAAATGGCTTGAGGAGGTTATAATGCCCGAGGGGTTTCACGTGAACCTCAGATACGTGGGTGATGGTTATGGGAAATGACTTCTCCATAGAATTAACCATGAGTAATGAGATGAACCCCCTGGATGCCGTGGTTAGGGCTATGAATATCATCCGGAGGGGTAAGATTGCTATTAACCACATAATTATTGACATGAGCGATTCCGTGATAAGGATTTCTATGGCAGTTAGGGGTGAGGAGGACGAGGTTAGGTGGGTTTGTAATAAGCTTGACAAGCTCTATGATACAGTAAATGTTAAATATATGCCTATAGAATTACAGGCGAATATGGTGGTGATGGGTAATGGCAAAAATATACAAAGATAGGGATGCCGACTTATCAATAATCATGGGTAGGACAATAGCTGTACTCGGCTACGGAATTCAGGGTAGGGCTTGGGCACTAAATATGAGGGATAGTAAGTTAAGGGTCATTGTGGGGGTCAGGCCAGGTAAAAGTTTTGACCTAGCTAAGC
>NZ_LCWN02000024.1:0-26833 GCF_002078205.2 Vulcanisaeta sp. EB80 | reverse complement strand
AAGCACGCCCAGCAGTTCAGACCTGCCCTCATTATCAAGCTCTCTGAGCGCCATCACAATCACGGCATTACCAAGTTTATGTTCCTTAATATCCTTACCAATCTCCTTACCAAACTTCCTAACATCACCGAAGATGTCCAGTATGTCATCGAGGACTTGAAAGGCTAGCCCTAGGTATGTACCATACTCAGCCATTGGATTTACACATTGTCGAGCCCCCGCTGACATGGCGCCAAATACGGATGCTGTCCTTATTAATGCCGCCGTCTTAAGGCTAATCATCCTAACATAGGTCTCATATAGAGACCCCCAATTATTTAGGAGTCTCGGTCCCAACCTGTTGTTCACGAAGTACGGATCCTTACGACCAGCGTACTCGAGTAATATATCCAACCTCTCACCCTCATCGATCTCGCGTATAACCCTAGCAACCTCCCTAGCGAAGGATGGTGGATCCCTGGTCTCCAGGATAGCCTCCTCAATAGCCTCCCTATACCAAATACCAATGAGGATTGCGGCATTATCGCCATACTTAGCCCTCACCGTTGGTTTATTCCTTCTTAATAGGGCTTCGTCTATTATGTCGTCATAGATCAACGAGTAATTATGAATTAACTCGACTATTGCCGCGGCAGGTAGTGCATCCCTGTAATCACCACCGCAGGCCTGGGCTGCTGTTAATGTTATTAACGGTCTCAACCTCTTGCCACCAGTGGATACCTGGTACGTAATTGCCTCCCTAAACTCCGCATCGGCATCCTTACTTAGGTACTTAATTAATTGATTATCTATTTCACGTCCGTAGAGCCCATGAAGCTTCTCCAGAATGTCCATCGAGCTTAACAGAAGGCGGGCAATTAATGCGTTTCCCTCCACCTGCACTGATTGTTGAATAATTATTTGCCCATCGTCTAACCTTAATTGTTAATATTAAAAATAAATAAGGTTTAAAATCATGGAGAAATCTTGTGTAATGTGAATCAGGAAATCGTTATCGTAGGCTTCGTGAGGACCCCCATCGGTAAGTTCGGTGGTGCCTTTAAGAACGTTAAGACACCATACCTAGCTGCCGAGACCATTAAATCACTAATAAATAGGGTTGGTATTGATGGGAAACTCATTGATGAGGTAATCTTCGGATCAACCCTGCAGGGAGGCATGGGACAAAACCTTAGTAGGTTCGCCGCACTACTAGCTGGCTTACCAAATAGCGTGAGCGCCTTCACTGTTAACAGGGTTTGCTCATCGGGCATGCAGTCAATAATCGAGGCAGTCAGGGCATTAAAGGTTGGCGATGTAAACCTAGTAATAGCTGGCGGCGCTGAGTCCATGAGCACATCACCACTTGCCCTAAATCACGAAGTCAGGTGGGGAATCAAACACCTAATAGGTAAAGACCTCAAACTCGTGGATCTCATGGTGTATGATGGCTTAACCGACCCAACAAACATGATGCTAATGGGCCAGGAGGCAGATAAGGTAGCAATGGAGCACGAGATAACTAGAGAGGAGCTGGATAAGATTGCCTACGAAAGCCACATGAGGGCATTGAGGGCGACCGAGAATAAGTATTTCCGAGAACTCGAACCCGTAGATACCATTATAAATGGCGAGAGGATATACCTAGATAGGGATGAGGGAATAAGACCAGACACAAACCTGGAAAAACTGGCTAAGTTGAAGCCAGCCTTCGGACCAAACGGCCTCCATACAGCCGGTAACTCATCACAAATATCCGATGGAGCAGCCGCACTATTACTAACCACTGAAGAGAAGGCCAAGGAACTTGGCTTAAAACCCGTAGCTAAGATCGTTGGTTATTCATGGCACATGCTCGAACCCTGGAGGTTCTCAGAGGCGCCGATTTACGCAATAAGGAAATTACTAGATAAGGTTAGCTGGTCAATAAACGATGTAGACGTCTTCGAGGTCAACGAGGCATTTGCCGTAGTCAATGTACTGGTTCACAAGGAGTTGGGTGTACCATACGATAAAATGAACATATTCGGCGGAGCAATAGCCCTAGGACACCCACTCGGCGCCAGTGGAGCTAGGATAGTGACCACACTAATATCAGCACTAATGTACAAGGGAGGCAGGAAGGGGATAGCCGCACTATGCCATGGAACAGGTGGAGCAACGGCAGTGGCTGTCGAAATGCTATAGAACAACATACCCTTCTCACATGAAATTATGCATCGCGTTAACATCTGACTTTCTACTCACCTTAGGGATGATTCATCGGTCTCTTCGTCCCTCTCATCAACCTCTCTGACGGTGTTCATGGGGTTTTGCGTTAGCTTTTGCTATGGGTGGGCTTTGGTGAAGCATTGCCATTAGTCTTGTTATCATACCTCCGTCCTACTTCTTCATCAGGGATGCCGTTAAGGATACCAAGGAGTAGTATCGCTGTTGTGTAGTTCTTCATTAAGTTATTTAGGTCGACGTGGTGTAATTGCACTAATAAGTTGGTGGCGTTTTAATATTTGTTTAAAATCTATTCCTATTCTATCATTACTCTACCCATGACGTAAGGTTTTTAAAGTGCTGGGCATTTCTACGGTTTCGTGGACGTACTGGAATAAAGGATTTCTCGGAGCTTAAGGTTATGATAAACCTGCTTAGGAGGTATAGGGGCTATGCCACCACACTCATTAGCCTCTACATAAATAGTAATAGGCCAATACCCGACGTCGTTTCAATGCTTAGGCAGGAGTGGGCTTTGGCTAGTAATATTAAGGATAAGACCACGAGGACCCATGTTCAGGATGCCCTTGAGAGGATTATTAACTCAATAAAGGGTATATCAAAGGCTCCCGAGAATGGTTTAGCAATCTTTGCAGGCTTTCACATGATTAATCCGGGCAATTATGAGTGGGTGTTCCACGCATTAATACCGCCAATACCAATATCGACGTTCAAGTACATATGTGATACGTCATTCCACACGGAGATTCTGGAGTCCATGGTTAAGAGCAGTGATACCTACGGTATAATAGTTATCGAGAGGGGTGAGGCCGTTATAGCATTGCTTAGGGGTAATTACTGGGAGGTTGCTGATAAGGTGGAATTTTTCGTACCTAATAAGCACGCAGCCGGTGGTCAATCAGCCCTTAGGTATAAGAGGCAGACGGAGCATCTCGCCGAGACATTCTATAAATTGGTTGCCGAGAGAGCCAATAAGATATTTACTGAAATACCAAACCTAAAGGGTATTGTTGTTGCTGGTCCAGGTCCAACTAAGGAGGAGTTCCTTGAGGAGGGTGAGCTTGATCATAGGATTAGGGATAAGGTCATAGCCATTGTCTCGGCGTGCTGTGCAGACATTGGTGGCGTCCTTGAGGCTATCAGGAACGCTGAGGATAAGCTAAAGGAGACTGAGTACGTGAAGGCGAAGAAGCTCATGGAGGAGGTCATGTACCTAGCCGTTAAGAAGCCCGAGTACTTAGTCTACGGTAAGGACGCGGTGATGGACTCAATAAAGAAGGGCATAGCCAGGCTGGTAATTGTTAGCGAGGATGTTGGTGAGGACGAGATAATGAATATAACGTTGATGCTCAGGGGTAGGAAGGATGTTGAGCTCTTCGTCATGCCTAAGTCTGTTGAGGAGAACCTAACATTAACGCAGACATTTGGAGGGTACATCGCGCTTCTCTCATCGCCCTCATGGTTGAACTATAACAGTGGGGTTGGTGGTGAAGCTAGCTCGTAAAACCTTGTGGAATTTAGAATTCTATTTTTTAAAATTTAATCAACCACCTCCTGCCGGTGGTAAGAATGTTACTTCATCGCCATTAGATAACCTTGTTCCTAATCCACTTAGGAAGTCAATTGATCTACCGTTTATGAGCACTACGTATTGATCCTTAAGTTTACCATCATCAAGTATGACACTTGAAAAGTTAGGGCTCACTGCCTTATCGATTGTCTTGATTAAGTCCATAACTGTGGCATTGTCTGGAAGCTCAATCTCCGTCTTAAGCACCTTGGTCACATCATATAGGGAGGCCAGGAATTTAACCTGAACCTTCATCAACCTAAGGAAGAGCATTATTACCTTAAAAACCTAATTTCCATGCTAAATAACTATGCAACACCGCAGTGAGGTAGGAATGTAACCTCATCTCCATCAGCTAACCTCGTATTTACACCATTCAGGAAGTCTATCGATCTACCATTAATAAGCACGAGGTATTTCTCCCTAACATTACTATTACAGTCAAGCATAACCTTTGAGAAGCCAGGGTATACCTCCTCATCAATTTTCCTTATTAAATCAAGTAACGTAGCATTATCAGGTAATTCAATCTCAACTCTCAATTTCCTAGTTAACTCGTAAACTAAAGTCAAAAATTTGACCTCAACCTTCATCGATTCGGTATAAATAGTCATTATTATAAAAACCTTTTCCCTAGTTTATAATTATTGAACCAAGACTATGGCCGAAATTAGCTTAAAAATGCAGTAGACATGGTTTGTTTAATGCGGTTTAGGTGGTTTGGTTTGGCGTTAGCCTCTACATCGTTTCTAATGTCGCTGTTGCTTAGGGTATTCTGGGGTGAGTTGACGCCTTTCCTCCTAAAACGTGGTGTTAGTGGTTCCGTTATTGGGCTTGTTGGTTCCGTATTCTTCATAGGTTATGTCATTGCCCAGTTAATCGGTGGTGTCCTAGCCGATAGGTTAGGTACTGGGTTCATCATGGGTATTGGGTTAATAATTTCTGGATTTCTCAACACATTATACGGCGTATTACCACCAAGCACTTGGGTACCGTCTCTCCGGAGATGGCGGTTGATCCGCCGTCTCCTTCTCGACGGTCTCCCTGAAGCCGCTCACCGCAGTGGCTCCCCAACGGTCGCCCGCGGTTCCCAGCCCTGCGGGTCTCGGGACCCCAGGGTAACTAGTGAGGGTGTTGGGGTTAGGTTTTTAAATCTTTTGGGGGATATCCCTTTGTGGATTACATAACCATTAAGTTACCGTTCAATGCCAATGGTGATGTGGCTAAGGAGTTACTATCAACTGCTTGGTGGTTTAAGATAGCCGCGCATAGGGTGTTGGCTTTGGCGAAGCGATTGCAATTCTTGCCCGGTAATAAGGTTGGTTGGGTGAGTGTGTTTAGGGAGGTTGCTTATGGGGTTGTTCCGAATAGGAGGTATGCTGATGGTGCTGTGACCCTCGTGATGGGTATTTATGAGTCGTGTAGGGCTTTGGGTGTTGATTTTAGGGGTGTTGAGTTGTCTGGCTGGCTCATGTTCCAACAAAGCGAATTGGAGTACCCTGCTAAGAGCATCACCTTGAAGCAAAACCATGAATTCCATGTGACTACGGTTAGGTTTGATGGGTTGATTGGTAGGGTTGTGGTTAGACCAACCGTGCCGAAGAATTATGGGGAGTTGCTCAATGCAATCCTCACTGGGCGTGTTGAATACATGGGTAGGGTCGTGATTAGGGACTATGGTGTTAGAAATAATCAACTGTGGGTTCGCGGTGAGGTTCATATGACGGTACCGTTGGACATTTACTATGAGCACATGGCTAGATATAGACGAAATAATGGTAAGCTCATTGGTGGCGTTGATGTTAATACCGATAGGATTAACCTGGCGATTATTAACGATGACGGTGAACTCATCGACCACAGGACGTTTTGGTTTAGTGAGGTGACTGCACGAGGCTTTCCCAAGCACAAGGCTTGGAGTTTAATTGGTATGAGGATTCACGAATTGCTTGATTATGCCTATCACCACGGTGTCAAGACATTATTCCTAGAAAACCCGGAGGTCCTCGGTAGGTTAAGGCTAATATGGGTTAGGAATGGTGATAGGAAGCATGGGAGCTACAACCACAAGGTCACAATCTTCAGAAGCACAATCACCGAGAGGATAGCCCTAAAGGCACCACTATACGGCATAGAGACTAAGTACGTAAACCCAAGGGGAACAACAAACTCAACAGAACACGACGAAATCATGAAGAAATATGGACTAGATAGGCACAGAGCATCAGCATACCTAATAGCCCTAAAGGGCATAAAGCATCAATGAAAACAAACACCACAGATAATAATGAAAACCGAAACAGCTTCACGAATCCCTCGTTAAGTGACCGTACTGGCTTGTTGTCGAATGCCCCTTCAATTGCGCAAAGAGACCTTTTTCGGCTATTGCCTTAGTTATTGCCACCAACTCGCCTGAGGCCCATAGCTCAAGCATTGCGGCTTCTGGTGATACGCCGTTTTCAATAAGCACGTTATAACCCTCAGCTAGTAGGAATAGGAATGCACCTGCCCATGTGTGCTCGCTAAACAAGTCCGTAATCGTTTCCTCCTCAAAGCTTGACTCAACAGCCACACCACCAGGTCTACCAATGGCCCCTATCGCCTTTGAGTAGGCTAGTGCGTAATCCCAGGCCTTACCGCTGTAGTCGTTGGAGACCCCTATAAGGACGGGAAAGCCCTTATTGTTCAGGAAGTTTTCCCTAACACTCTCACCAATCATTCTCGGCGCGACCATTATTACATCAACGTCTCTGGGTGGCTTTATGAAGCCGTAAAAGACGTTGTAGCCACTTAGGAATATCACTATTTTACCTGGGGATAAATTCGGTTGAATATCCTTAACCCACACCTCAGGTTGTACCTCATCTGGTATTGCCATAACTATCACATTACCTAGTTTCACGGCTTCGGGTATTGAATGTACGGTAAAACCAAGGTCTCTAGCTCTCTTAGCGTACTCATCCTCGATATTTCCAATCAATACCCTAAACCCACCATCCCTTAAATTAAGCGCTTGGGCACTGCCTTGGTTTCCAAAACCAATTATTGATATCACCATATTCCTGATTAATTCCATATTTCCATCAAAGTACAACTTGGCCACAGGTAAGTAATCTTTTACTTGTATAAATTACTTATATGAAACCTGTATGAAAAGTATTAACAACAGGACAGTAAACTTGCCCTTTAAGAGTAAGATAAAGTAAAATAGATACAATCTCGATAAAAGGGTGAAGGTAACATTCGAGATTCTTACGAAACCCATTAAAGGCGAGGGGGTATTACTGATCTCCTCTCCGCCCTGAAGGGCGAGACCCGTTATTTCTTTTTGTCACCTACTCCACCCTGCCAATAATTCGTTAGCTGCCTTAATCCCCACATTCTCTGGATTATCTGGTGAACCTAAGACCCTTATTATCCTCTTTCTACGTCCATCGATATCCGCGATGCCGGCTATGAACTCGAGGTTATGACCATCGTGCACTGCAATGCCGCCAACTGGTACGTGGCAGCCACCACCCACGCTCCTTAGGAAAGCCCTTTCAGCGAGCGCCTCAATTCTAGCCCTGGGATCGCTTGCCTTAGTGAGTAAATCCACGAGGTCTGTGTCCTTCTCGCGCGCAACGATGGCTACTATGCCCTGCCCAGGCGCTGGAGGTAATACGTCGAGCGGTATTCGCCAGTACTTAATACCTACTTTCCTAGGGTCTTCAAATAATCTAGTAAGACCTGCCTCGGCCACGATTATAGCATCGTATTGGCCATTGATTAATTTATTCACCCTTGTATCCACATTGCCCCTAATAACGTCTATCGCTAAGTCACGTCTCACATTAAGTAGGAACGCCCTACGTCTAACACTTGATGTACCAACCCTGGCACCGCTGGGTAATGACGCTAAGTTGTTTGGGCCGTCATTCCTTGTGACCAATACGTCATAGGGTGGATCCCTAGGTGAGAACCCAGCCAGTACTAGGCCGGGGCTTATTTCGCTGGGTAGGTCCTTAAGGCTGTGTACAGCAATGTCGGCCTCATTCCTTAGTAATGCCAGGTTAACCTCCTTTTCGAAAATCCCCTTAACACCGATTGCGTAGAGCGGTTTGTCTTGAACAATATCGCCTGTTGTTTTCACAATAACTATTTCAAATTGGATGTTGGGCTCAATTCTCCTTATCATATCCATCACAATCCTTGTCTGTATCAGTGATAGCTTACTGCCCCTTGTGGCGATCCTAATCCTCATTGCAATAATTCATACAAATACCTCTTATTAAGTAAAACTTAGTGTCTTAGCGAATTCCCTATACTTACTAAAGGAGTCACTGCATATCACGCCTAAGGCACCGTGGGAGGATAGGTAATGCCTTATTTTCTCAATCGCTTCCACCGCTGGGCATGATTTAATTATCGCCTTAATAATATCCGCATCATCACCACTAATGCCCAGTTTGTTATTTACGATCTCATCGATGTAATCATCATCAGGCGGTAACACGGTCACCACGGCATCAACATTATCCTTTATGAAACTCTCATCAATCAACCACGGACTACTACTCTCAAAAACCACAGTGATGTGCTTAGCTCTAGCATTATTGACTAGGTTATGTATATGATCCAGGTTCTCGCTGAGTGCATTTTCGAGGTTTGGTACGTGAATTATAGCATTATCTGCTATAAACGCTTTTGGATCTGCGTAATTAATGATCTGCAAATTGAGGTGTTTAGCCACGTAATTTATGAGGGCGGTTTTCCCAGATCTTGGAGGTCCTATTACCAATATTGTCGACATGTACCTAAGACCCAAATTTGCAAGCATATCCCTAAGCCTAATTGATGAGTCCAGGTAATCAATTAACTTAGACTTAACACTCATGTTTATTAAGTCAATTGGGTCTAGCGCTACCGTAACCTCCCTAACCACATGTTTGTCCACGCCAGACCTCTTGCTTTCCACCTCAATAGTTGATGGTTGTTTCTTAGGTGCCTGCTTTGTGGTGTGTTCCTCCATAGTATTATTAACGTTAGGTACTATACTACGAATTATGACGTTATCAGTATTCTTATTAACGACTTCATTGGAATTATCGCTAATGATAGGTCTGGGTGAGGGGTTCTTAATATCTACCTGAGAATTTGGTCTTGTCACATCCTCAATAGTGGTAATTGCGTTATTGCTTAGAGTTGACTGTGCTGTGTTCTCATTTATTTGTTTCAGTTGCTGATTTAGTTGCTCGCTTTTATCGTAATAATAAAGGGTCTCAACGCCATACTTCCTTAATTTATTGGCTAAATTATTATTAATATTTATAAAGATTACATTAGATTTCATTTGCTCGGCGTAATCTATTAATTCACGAATAACGCCCTTACTTATATGACTTGACGTTAAAACCAGCAGGGATTTCTCATGGGATCTAACGAACCATCTAACATCCTCCGGTATGTATTCTATATCGTCTCCCTTAATTATGAAACCCTTAGTTCTGGTTACTCCAAACAATACCCTACTGATTATGTCTAACTTATCTTGTGGTAATTCTGCACGTAATGCTATTACCCTGGACTTCGAGATCACATCTATAGCATTACTTATGAATTCCAAATCTTCGCTAGGTAACTTCTTAGCCCAATGACCATACTCCGTGATAACCAGGGGGTCTGTGATTGGTATTATTGTTGGTGTCCTCTTCCCCTTATCAATGAATGATGCAATACTTCCTCTATTAAGTGATACCTCATCGATCACGTAGCCTATGGATCCCGTGATTACTGAACCCAATAAAAATAGGGGAGTTATTTCGGAACTCCCTATCATGGGTAATACATAAAGTATGGCTGTGGTTAATACGGGGGGTATAAAGTTCGTGAGTAGGCGGATTATTTTTCCGTTAAGATTTACCTGGGTGATGGTGGTGATTAAGTACTTACTTACTACCGGTGGTATGACTACCACAATGATCATCAATAGGTATAACGATGCATTGATTAGGTTACCATAACCTACACTTAACGATAGCGGTTCATTGGAGAGCATGGATTCGATACCATGAATAAAGTTTAGGTTCGATATTGATACCCTAATTATTGGCACCCATTTGATGCCCATGAATGCGGCTGCGATGACATAGAGTAGTAATAGCAGTGTGAATACAACGGCAGATCTGATGCTGTATCCCTTAATTGATGGGATTGTGGATAATGGTATAGATAACCAATAAAGTGGTGTGAAAAGAAGTGTCCATGATATGAGCGCCACGTCAGTAATGACACCAGCCTCCGTTATTAAGTACGTGAGCAGTAATAATGGCATTATTAATAATGATGCATGGCCTAGCGAAACTATGAAGATGAGTATTACGTACGTTATTAAAACGGCTGAGGATAGACCATACCTAGTAAGTATTGATGCCGTGAGTACCATTATTAGGAGCAGTATGAAGACGTAGATGGGTATTATTGGAAATACAAAATAGAGTAGTATTGCCGCTACCGTATCCATTAACGCATAAAACATGTTCCTCATTACGTTCTGTTTCACATAATGAAAACAACGAAACATTATATAAACCATTTTTCTCTTAATAATTGAAAGAGAGAAACAAAAAGAAACCAAGAGAAAACCTCAATAACGTATTACCTTAAGCATTAATCTAAAATTAATAAGAGTACCAATGTTGCAGTTGAGCTGAACCGAGTCTAGTAATTAGCGTAAAGTCGTAAAATAACTACCTATGGATCAAAACCAGCCCTATGAGTCCCGTTTTAATCTTAGGACATCAACCCATGGATTATCACGGATGAAGTCTGGTACTTGGAATTCATTGTCAGATTGTTCATCACGCGTTTGTATATTATTCTGGCAGTTAATATTACTCCTTCTCTCAAGTTCCTCCACCTTATCGATCAATTTACTAATCAATTCCTTTAATGCCTTCAATTCCTTCATAAACTCACCCTGATATATAAGGTCGGAATAATTATTAAGCGATGAATCAGGGGCGTAGTTTGTTATTATTGATAATTTTACATTGAATATATAATTACCGTAATCACTATTAGACGAGTAGGAATTATCCTCAGCCTTAGGATTAGTGGTGCCATGATCATTATACATCTGCGACACGGTTTGCTCGCCATTCTTCATGGTAAAGGACCTATACTTAGAAATTGCCTTATACACCGTGTTTACGGATATGCCCAACTTCTGGGCTATCTCCTTGGGCTTTAATCCATCATTAAAGTAAAGCTTAGCGGCTAGCTCCTCGGTTTTCGTAAGCTTACTTGACATTAACATTAATTATCCAATCGCGATAAAAATCAAGTTATGCTCTTAAATTAATAAAATATGTAAATATCACTTGCGCATATACGATAAATAAGTAATGCATTTAAGCATGCCCAATGAACGAGCCTTGATGAACATAAAGGCCACAATAGCCGTCCATGGAGGGGCAGGTAGTATGGGTTATTTCGTAAACGAGGAGCATAGGCAAAGGTACCTTAGGGGGTTGATTAATGCCGTTAATGCCGGTTTGGAAGCTGCGAGGAGGGGTAATGCCTTGGATATGGTTGTTGAGGCGGTGTCCGTGATGGAGTTTGACGGATCATACGATGCGGGCAAGGGCTCGGTGCTAAACCTCTTCGGTGAGGTTGAGCAGGACGCTGGTATCATGTTTGGCAAGGACTTAAGCGTTGGTGCCGTCGCCGCTGTTAGGCATGTGATTAATACAATAAGGCTTGCCAGGTTAGTTATGGAGAAGACGGACCACGTACTTATTGTAGGTGATGGGGCTGAGGAGCTTGCTAAGCAGTTCAATCTTTGGGTACCATCTACGGAGTTGATCAATGAAAATAAGATCAATAGGTATAATTCATTAATTAGGAGTTTACGTACACGCTACGAAAGAAATACCGAACTTGCAAGAAGGTTTGGTTTAATGGGCACGGTTGGTGCTGTGGCACTGGATAGAGATGGTAATTTAGCTGCAGCGACCTCAACAGGTGGTACGATACTTAAGTGGCCAGGTAGGGTTGGTGATTCCCCTCTACCTGGGGCTGGTTACTGGGCTGAGAATGGTGTCTGCGCCGTATCCGCCACAGGCATTGGGGAGTTCATTATTAGGGCTATGGCATCATTAAGGGTTGCCAATCTGGTGAGGGACGGCGTTAGTATTGGTGATGCCGTTAGGCAGGTTGTGGATTATGTCACGAAATTGTTCGGACCTGGCAATATTGGGTTAATAGCTATTGACAAGGTTGGTAATGTCGTCTCAGCATTTAACACCGAGGTTATGGGAAGGGCATGGAGCAGGGAGGACATGGGTAGGGTTGTGATCGCCCACTTCGCTGCGGATCAATTCCCTTAGGGAAGGAACCTCCCTATAAACTCATTTATTTCCTTCCCAAGCCTCACCGCCCGCTCCCTGAGCGCGTAATAATCCCTGGATTTTTCATAAATTAACCTGCCATTAACGAGCACCAAATCCACACTTGAACCATCTACCGAATAAACTATGTTTGATAATAGGTTGTCTGTCCTTAAGGGTTGGAGTTGCGGATTTTTAGAATCCAGGAGTACAACATCGGCCACGCAACCCCTATCTAGGCATCCACCCCTTAGACCCAGTATTGTGTAACCGTTGATTGTCGCTGCCCTAAACACATGATGTGCCTTAATGCCAACGTCCCAGTAAGAGTGTCTCTGGAGGAGTACTGCCATTTTCATTTCCCTAAACATGTCCAGGGAATTGTTGCTGGCAGGCCCATCGGTGCCTATGCCTATGATCACGCCCATATCCATCAATTCTCTCATTGGGAAATGGCCCGCGGTTGCCAACTTCATGTTTGATGTGGGTGCGTGAATGACCTTTGCACCAGCCTTCGCTATGATCCCTAATTCCCAATTTGTGACCCAACCGAGGTGCACCAGCTGTAAATTGCTCGAGATCAGACCTAGTGCGTTTAAGTACTCAACTGGGAATACGCCGTGTTTACTCTTAATTTCATAAACCTCATCCCTAGTCTCGGACGCGTGAATATGGATTGGCAGGTTAAGTTCATCACTCAATTCTTTAATCCTCAATAACGTATCTCTACCTACAGTATAGACACTGTGAACGTTTATTATAGGCCTTATTAATTGCGAACTAGCGTACTCACTGGCGAAATTCCTAAGCTCATTCTCAACCTGCTTAGGATCCCTCATCGTATCCATGAATGGAGGTCCAAGCGCTGCCCTTAATCCATACTTAAGCACAACCTCTGCTGTGGCCTGTGGGTAGAAGTATTGGTCTGTGAACGCTGTGGTACCACTCATTATCATCTCTATTATCGATAATTCGCTAGCCGCCGAAACGATGTTATAATTCAGCTCCTTCTCAACATTCCAGATCTTACTTAGCCAAAGCGGTAACTCTGCGTCATCAAAGAAGCCCCTGAATAACGACATCGGCGTGTGCGTATGCGCATTCACAAGGCCTGGCATTAGTATGTGATCTTTACAGTCAATATTCTCGAACCCACGTGAGTACGCACCCTCACTAATACCTGCTATTAAGCCGTCCTCAATAACCACAGTAGCATTCTTAATTATTCGTAACTCACCATTAATCCAGGATATCGCGTAATCGCAGTCCTTAAGTACGTAACCCATGCCCAATCACTGAACCTTAGGTTTAGTTTTAATGGACTTAATTATGTATACCCAGGAATACTCACCAAGCCTCCTGACCTCACCATCCTCAACCACCAACTCGTACCTAAACAATGGTGCATCAACCACAAACGTTTCGCCCTCCCCACCCTCAAGTGCGGGATTGAAGCCGTACTTCAACGCGGAGTTTATTAGTTCCTCAATATCGTTGATCCCCAGGACCTTACCGAGGAGCTTTGGGTTCAGGCCCATGGTACTTATTGAGGTTAGTATGAAACGAAATCCATGCCTATACAGGTCCCTAAGGTAGTTAACCTGGTTCTTTCTCCACAGCGGCGAGTATACCTTGAGGTCAACGTCCTTAGCGACTATGTTTATCATCATCCTCTGGTAATCCGAAAGCAGTGCGCCAGTCACGATGCCCTCAATGCCGAAATCCCTCTTAATACTAATGAGGGCATTCCTCAAATCAATGAGTTCTAAATCCTTAACACCGCTGGTATAGTAGATTACCTGGGGTATGCCAAGAGCCTCCGCTTGATACTTGGTCCACTCAATGTTTGGATAGTGAAACATCCATGAATCAGTCCTCCCAGGCCTTAGTGTTAATAAGCAAGCCACGTTGAAACCCTTAAGCACAGCCCAGTGCAGCGCGTAGGTTGAATCCTTCCCACCAGAGAATAGGGAACAAACCCTCACCAAAAGCAGTAAGGTTTTTCGTGATTTAAAACCCTATTTTAAGACAGCCTGTTCGTGGGCGGTTTGGTCAGTAAGATTTTTATATAATAATTAAGTCCATGGTTGGTATGTCATCTGGCGAAGGTGAGGCGTGGGAGTTTCCTGAGGATTGGGAATACAGCGGTGGTGTTCCAGAGAGGTTGCTAAGGATAAGGGCCAAGTGCCCATATTGCGGACACACCTTTGAGGTCGAGATGGGGGAGTCCTGGTATAACATGGGCATCTCAATAACATGCCCAAAGTGTGGTAAGCAATTCTCGGTAAGCATGTATGGAGAAGTTCTAGGGGAGGTAAAGAGAAGCGGCAAATCAAGTAAATGAAATCAAGAATAAAAATGAACCATCATACATAATACGTATGAATAATAATTGTATAGAAAATATAATTAATCTACTAGCGTCGGCATACTCCATAATAATGATTGAACATTACATGATATTGCTACTGATAATAAAGGCCAGAAATAATGTGAATTTACAAGACCAACTCCTAAACTTAGTAAGGGATCACCTCGATAAAGAAAAGAGATTGATTGAAACAGCCAGATTGAATGATTGCGTAAGTAATGATTTAGCCAATACGATTGGCGAGTTTATAAGTAATATTAATAATGGATTATTAATGGTAAGTGATCCCGAGTTTGTGAGCAGTTATATAAGTAATTTCACAGACGCGTTGAGGATTATTGCTAAGTATATGGTGAACCATGAAGAGTTAGCGTCAAAGGTTATGACCGAGTTACAGAGGGTTGTGCGCGATGGGATGAAGATTTTGATGTAATATGTGGTTAAATTTTTACTTACGATAAGAATTGGGGCGGAACCTGTGCCAGATTCCTCTTTATTGCCTCAACACTATCAAGGAACTTCTTCCTCTGCTCGTCATTGAGCTTAAGCTCTATTATCTTCTCCACACCATTCTTACCAAGCACAATAGGCACCTCGGCGAAGACATCTTTAACGCCATACTCACCATCGAGATAGACCGAAGCCTCAAAAACCCTCTTCCTATCCCTCTTTATTGAATCCACCATCATTGCTAAACCTGCAGCCGGACCCCAATTACTACTGAATCCTCTTAAACTCGTTATCTCTGCGCCGGCTTGCACGGTCTTCTTAACGATATCATCATACTGCTCCTTAGTTATGAACTCCGTGAGTGGCTTTCCATATATGAATGAGGCCTCGGGTACAGGGTACATGTTTTCACCGTGCTGTCCAAGTACGACTGGTATTATCGACTCTGGGGCTATACCGACAAGTAAAGATGCGTAGTAAGCCATCCTGTTAGAGTCAAGCACTCCACTGAACCCAATCACTCTATTTCTTGGGAAGCCTAGTTTCTTGTATAGAACGTACACCATGGCGTCCAGTGGGTTTGTCGTTATTATGACTATCGAGTTTGGTGCATACCTCTTTATCTGTTCGGCTATTGAAGTAACGATCTCCGCATTCTTACCCGCCAATTCCTCCCTAGTCATGCCAGGCTTTCTAGCTAAACCCGCCGTGACTATTACTAAGTCACTGCCCTCCATATCCTTATAATCATTACTACCCCTATACCTAACGGATTTACCTAAAATTGCCGCTGCATGATTTAAATCAACAGCCTCACCCTGGGGCAGATTCTTTATTACATCTATAAGGACGACCTCATTATCCACCTCGAAAAACAGTAGAGCGAAGGCTGTAGTTGCGCCAACACGCCCACTACCTATTATCGTGATCATACCCGACCCATTAATACGCAGATTAATACTTTATTTAAGCTTTAACTGCCTACAATACTAAATCAATTATATTACATAATAATCACGAATGACAAAGAGATGAAAAGTTTTCCGTAAAGATTATGCAATATCAACATTTAATAATGGAAAACCCAGATGCCTTCCTTAGCCTATTCATAATTGCCAAACCGATGCCCCTCTCCTCGATACCCTCGGCAATACCAATATCAACGTTAACCCTATCAAGATTCCTAAGTGAGTCGAAGAGATTAGTGGCTATAGTGTATGGATTTCCTCTGTAGCCTAGTAATATTATCGGTAACTCACTAATCTCGGTATACCTCGTGGATAATAGCTCGGCGGTTTCCTTGGTGATTAACAGGGCAACCCTCATACCCTTATTTAGATAATCAACGGTGGTGTCGTGAATCGTCTTAACTAGCATGTCGTAATCGCCGCATTCAACAATGAGCAGCCTGGTGCGTGGAGCATAGTGCCTATACTTCATACCTGGCGCCAAGGCTGCATCGGCCTCACCAAGACCTCTGGCGAATTCAGGTACTACTATGTCCATGCCAAATAGGGATCTTAATTCCTCAAGTGTGAACGGCCCAGGTCTTAGCAGTACTGGTGGGTTTCTAGTTACGTCCACTATTGTAGATTCAACGCCGAAGAACGTAGATCCTGCATCGAGTAGTATCATGTCGATATTATCATTCTTATAATCCTCGATTATGTGCTCAGCGAGTGTTGGGCTTGGTCTACCTGACTTATTAGCGCTAGGTGCAGCTATGGGTGTTCCCGAGTACTTAATTAGCATTAGTGCGACGGGGTGTGCTGGGGATCTGACCGCCACCGTGTTACGACCGCCAGTCGCCTCTTTAGGAACATCGGGAGACCTTGGCAGTATTAATGTTAATGGTCCAGGCCATGCCCTATTGACGATCTGCCACACTATGTCAGGTATGTCTATTGCGACCTTACCTAATTCATCAATGCTAGATACGTGAACAATCAATGGGTTGTCAGGGGGTCTACCCTTAGCCTTAAAGACCTTTAAGCAGGCATTGGCGTTAAATGTATCCGCTCCTAAACCATACACTGTCTCCGTTGGGAAGGCAACCAGGTCTCCACGTTTAATGTAGTCGCTAGCAATCCTTATGGCTTCTGGGCTTGGGTTTATCGGATCAACCCTATATACCCTAAGCATACCTAACGACAGCCTACACTATGATTTTGACTTTAAATCCCTACCTAATGAAGATAATCCGAACTCCGTAAGAACACGTGTAACATCAATCACCAAGCTAGTTAGATTTTTAAATGACCCTCCGTGACACTGTTGGTGATTACTGATGGTAGTGTCAAACGAGGAACTAGCAAATAATGAACAAGCCGTGGAAAGCGAGGAACCAATATTCAAGACCAATCTACCTAATGATAAAGTTAAGGAATTAATTGAAATACTTCGTAATGTATATGACCCAGAAATACCAATAAATGTGTATGACCTAGGCCTCATATACGAGGTTACAATGGGTGACGATAAGGTTGTGCACGTCAAAATGACCCTAACCGCCGTGGGATGTCCACTCTCGGAGAACCTCGGTTATCAGGTTGGTGCGGCAATACAGCAGGCAATACCTGACGCTAAGGATATAGAGATTGATGTCGTGTTTGATCCGCCATGGACACCGCTGAAAATGACCAGACTTGGTCGTGAGATGTTTAAGGCAATTTATGGCTATGACATCGTGGAGCAATGGCTCAAGACACAGAATGAACAGCAAATCAGTCAAAATCAACAGGAAGATACAACTGCGTGATTATTAAGTAACCACACTTTATTTGCAAATAAAGATTTTAAAAGGTGTATTTAGAATAGAAAATGTGCTCTCAACAACAACAAATAACGCTACGCCAGGAAAAACCCTCAGCGAGATCGTTAGATCGAAATTAGGCGAAATACTAGAGTCTAGCGATTTCATTAAATTCGTCGCATTAGTTACAATGGATGGGTTCACGATATCGTCGGCCATGAGGGACAATATTAACGTAAACCCAAAGTGGTTAGGAGCCCTTATAGTATCATCAATAAAGAACCTAGAGGGTAATATAAGAAAGGCCCTTGGTAATGCATCTCTGTCAGAGCTCGTTATATCACTCGGTCAGGATATGTTGATAATAAAGTCCATGGGTAAATTAGCATTATTGATTATTGCCGACAAATCATTGGGTATTGACTTCATAATGTATGAGGTTGAGGAAGGTTTACGGGATTTAATGATTAGTTTAGAATTAAGTAATAATAGTTTTTAATTCTAAATAAATCAATTGTCACTATTATCCTCAGCAGCCATGCTATTTAATGATTCCATCAGTGCCGCGGATGTTAGGTTCTCAACCAGTTGCTTTGACCTCTCGTAGTAAGCGTTTATGAGCTGTAATAGTTTTTGCTTAACGTAATCTATAGGCTTTGTGTAGTAAACGTACGTGTAGCCACCGTTCTTAGCGAGGACGGGTCTCCTGGCTATTAAACCGAGTTGTACAAGTTTAACGAGCGATCTCTCAATGGTGCTTCTGGACTTATTCATTTCCTTAGATATTTCAGCAACCGTTAATGGCTCCCTAGCCCTATTCTGTAGCAGGTAATAAATCTCCACCTCGGTTGGTGAGAGCCTAAGTATGCATCTAAGGATGTACTTAATATCCACATCCTCGAGGATTTCCTCGGTACTCTTCTCCTTTATTGTCACGAGAGACACCACGTTAATCACTAACATCAGTGTCACAGGGTGTGTTTATAAACCTTTTTCTTCAAAAGTTTCCATCGATGCATTGCATCATTTGCATATTATTTATATAAACAAAAACTCTATAGCTCTATAGTTACACCCATACCTCTATCCCTAGCAAGCCTATAGACATACGATGCTGCAGCGAGGTCCTCAACAGCAATACCAACGGTCTTAAAAACGGTGATATCCCTACTGCTAGCTCTACCTTGCCTTAGACCGGCAATTATTTCCCCAATCTCTATCAAATTATTTTCAGCCAATAATCCATTCTTCATTGGAATTATTATATCGCCAGTCTCGTTAATGACAGCCTCACGTGAATCAACCACTATGGCTGAGGCCTTACGAATAACATCGTCGTCAAATTCCCTTGACCCCCTCTCTGGTGCTCCAACGGATATCACATGCATACCTTCGTGAAGCCACGAGCCGTAAATCACAGGCTCCTTGCTCGTGGTTAATGCGATCACGACATCGGCTTGCTTAACGGCGTCAAAGCCACTATCAACTATAACTGAGTCCACACCCCTATCTCGGGCAAGGTTCATTAATTCAATGGCCTTACCTTTCGTTCTAGAATAAATAAGCAATCTCTTTATATTAAAGACCCTTGTTAATAGAAGAACATGATACCTAGCCTGAAGACCGGCACCTATCAACGCCACATTATCTACACTTGCCGCGACATACTTAATGGAGACAGCGCTAGCTGCGGCTGTTCTCCAGGCTGTGAGGGCTGTACCATTAATTACAGCTAAGGGTACGCCTGTTGTATCATCTAAGAGGATGACGATACCCTGAGTTGTCGGTAAACCACGTAATTTATTACTCTCAATGACATTAACTATCTTAACTGAAAAACCCACATTACGTGAACCGCAGGGCATTACGCCCCACCAATCATTATCGATGTACATAACCGTTCTCCTAGGCATCACAACCCTACCAACACTATAATCCCTAAATGCCGACGCAATTGCATCCACAAGCTTCTTCGCACTTTCAGGGAAATCCAGTAGCTCATTGACCTCCCTCTCGCCTATAACCGTGACCTTCATATGACATTTGCATTATGTTAGAGAATTTAAATATTATGATCCATAGTTATGAATATAGAAATATAATTAATGCCCTTAGAGATAGATTTATTAATACTAGTTATAAGTAAAAATTGGGTACTATTATGGAAATTAAGTGCCTAAATTGCAGGTACTTTAGGCTTCATGAGTTACGTGACAACATCGGAATGTGCATGAATAAGGATAGTCCATTCTACATGAGAATGGTTATGGCTGATTGGCAGTGCCCGTTCTTTATGGAATTTAATGAGGAGAGTGAGGAGGAGTTCTTTTGGTGCGTTGATTGTAAGACCATGATACACAAGTCATTACTGCCTCTCCATAAGAGACATAAACTCGTTAAAATACCGTACATTGATGAGGACTCCCACCTGGAGACCTACGTAGCTGATTAACGATTAATTTAAAATTCTCCTACTTTTCAATTTTACCTAATGCAATACCTTCGTACGAAGTTCTCGATAGCATCAGCAATGATTCTAATGTCCTTACCTCTCGGTGTATGGGGCATTCCCTCAACCCTAATGAACTCAATAACATTGCCAAGAGACTTGGCTTTCTCATAATAATTCATGACTTGATTTATATTCACTAATTCATCATTAGCACCATGAATTAGCAATATTGGTGGTAAACCAGGTCTTAGGTAATTAATTGGTGAGGTTCTCCTCAGGAATTCCTCCGTTACCTGCCTACTATCAATCCTCAACAATTCCTCGTACGTCCTCCTCCTTATACTGCCAGGCTCACCCTCGCTTAGCCACCTTACCTGGGCAAGCCTATCAGTTGGACCTGACACCGAAATAGCGCAATCAACACCCTCCAGCGTGGACGCGGTCAATAAGGCTATGGCACCACCCATTGAGTGCCCAGCAATTATAAATCGCCCACCACCCTTTATCAATTCGCCGACTTTATTTAAGCCATCCTCGAAATCCCTGTACGATGGCGCTAGCACTTCAATATTCAGGGCTCTTAATGGTCCAATTAACCAGTTTATTTTTTCAGGGCTTGAACCAAAACCGTGTAGTGCGATAGCCTTCATTAAACGGTATGTGCGAACACAATTAATTAAAGCTTTAAGTGCACGCTTTGTATCCTCACGTTACTCATGGCATTGGGGCTTATTTTAATTATATCGAATAAAGAAAAGGATAGAGCATGTTTAGCATGCAAACCACGATAAAATTTAATGACCAGTAGAGAAAATGCGCATGGTAAGGAGGAAGTGGAAGGTGAGAGAGAAATATTAAATAATTGTTAGTGATGCTTACCGTAGGCATGTCGAAGTCAAGGAAGACCAGGGGTACCAAAAAGCATAGAGGGAGGTTTTTCTACCTAGCGTTGGCACTTGTTATTTTTGGCGAGGCAGCCTTCATAGCCGTTTTATTCCTACCAGGTATGTTAAGTAAGTTAGGGGTGCCGCAACAGGCACCTAAGCCAAATGCCACAACAATTACTACGTACATGCTGGCTACGTTAATAAACCCATACAACATGTCCTTCATAAACTCAACGGCGCTGGGTTTGATAAATAATACGAGACCCATAATTATGTACCTAACAATTGATGACCCATACTTGATAAACCAGGCATGTAATGTATGGACTGTGCTTTACAATGCCACGGCTTACCATGGCTATGAGGTGGTGGTTGTCGTGTTTCCAGAACCAGTAACACAGGCACCTGCGACACCGTATGTAATTCAGCAATTCGATGGTTATGTGTATGAGCTTTGTGGATTCAATATTCAATCAACCAACTTCCTAATAACCACCGCGTTCTGGGGCAACATCACAGGTGCCTCAATGCCCATAGTGGGCTATGGTACATTACTACCAAACCTACTCACTGACCTGGGGATTAACGCTAGCAATGTGTGCAATGCTAATAATATGTACTCCCCAGTGCTCATACTAGTCAAACCGCATAACACGGTTAGTGCTGGTGGTGTAATCTATGGGGTTCGATTAAGTAACTCCACATACATTAATGAGGTTTTATTCAATGATCAGTAGGGTACGAATTTCGTGCAATTAACCGGGTCTTCACAATTGAGTACCTTGCTTATTGATTCCAAATCCCATATTGCACATAGGTACGTCCTTACGTGACTAGATAGTTCTAGGGCAGTCCTAACCTTCCTTATTAATCCTCCAGTCACATCGATGGTATGTTCAGTACCCTTCTCATCCGCAATGGATGTTCTCGAGAACTCCCTGATCACACCGCCATCCCTGCCCAGTATGCCCGGCACGTCTGTTAGGAATATCGCCGCGTGAGGTCTCAATTTAATACCTAGGTCCAGCATTATGTCATCACCGCTTATTATGGAGAAGCCCTCGTCACTAGGTACAACATCGCCGTAGAGCATCGGTATAACGCCCCTATTGATTAGCCCCATAATGTGGGTGGGGTCTATCAACAATTGGGGTTTGCCATCTCTGATTGTGTATATAGATCCCGTCCTCATTGGGTATATCGGTAAGCCGACCGTTGATAGAGTATTCGTTATTTTCATACTGAGGTAATTAAGCACCGAGGATGTTAGTGAGACACCTATCAACTGCTCATAATCTCTGTACTTACTCAATCCATAAGCCAACGCAACTGGGTGCGCAAAACTACCACCTCCATGAACAAGCACGAATTTACTACCCAACTTATAATGCGAAAGTAGGGTCTTGCCAAGGTTCTTAACCCAATCCTCCCTGTAACTGAGCGGCTTTGACTTATCACTTATTGCGCTACCCCCAAGCTTAATTAGGAAGAGCTTCATCAAAACTCCCTAGTGACAGTAAATCTTATGATTTCCTTAAGATCCTCCACATGCTCATTACTAGGCAATGAATCCAACGCCCTCTCTGACCTCTCTGCGTATTCCATCGCCATCCTTAGGGCGTTCTCCCTAGCATTTGTCCTTGATATTATCTCAACAGCCCTCTTTACATCCTCATCAGTCACAGTACCCTTACCAAGCACGCCCAGCAGTTCAGACCTGCCCTCATTATCAAGCTCTCTGAGCGCCATCACAATCACGGCATTACCAAGTTTATGTTCCTTAATATCCTTACCAATCTCCTTACCAAACTTCCTAACATCACCGAAGATGTCCAGTATGTCATCGAGGACTTGAAAGGCTAGCCCTAGGTATGTACCATACTCAGCCATTGGATTTACACATTGTCGAGCCCCCGCTGACATGGCGCCAAATACGGATGCTGTCCTTATTAATGCCGCCGTCTTAAGGCTAATCATCCTAACATAGGTCTCATATAGAGACCCCCAATTATTTAGGAGTCTCGGTCCCAACCTGTTGTTCACGAAGTACGGATCCTTACGACCAGCGTACTCGAGTAATATATCCAACCTCTCACCCTCATCGATCTCGCGTATAACCCTAGCAACCTCCCTAGCGAAGGATGGTGGATCCCTGGTCTCCAGGATAGCCTCCTCAATAGCCTCCCTATACCAAATACCAATGAGGATTGCGGCATTATCGCCATACTTAGCCCTCACCGTTGGTTTATTCCTTCTTAATAGGGCTTCGTCTATTATGTCGTCATAGATCAACGAGTAATTATGAATTAACTCGACTATTGCCGCGGCAGGTAGTGCATCCCTGTAATCACCACCGCAGGCCTGGGCTGCTGTTAATGTTATTAACGGTCTCAACCTCTTGCCACCAGTGGATACCTGGTACGTAATTGCCTCCCTAAACTCCGCATCGGCATCCTTACTTAGGTACTTAATTAATTGATTATCTATTTCACGTCCGTAGAGCCCATGAAGCTTCTCCAGAATGTCCATCGAGCTTAACAGAAGGCGGGCAATTAATGCGTTTCCCTCCACCTGCACTGATTGTTGAATAATTATTTGCCCATCGTCTAACCTTAATTGTTAATATTAAAAATAAATAAGGTTTAAAATCATGGAGAAATCTTGTGTAATGTGAATCAGGAAATCGTTATCGTAGGCTTCGTGAGGACCCCCATCGGTAAGTTCGGTGGTGCCTTTAAGAACGTTAAGACACCATACCTAGCTGCCGAGACCATTAAATCACTAATAAATAGGGTTGGTATTGATGGGAAACTCATTGATGAGGTAATCTTCGGATCAACCCTGCAGGGAGGCATGGGACAAAACCTTAGTAGGTTCGCCGCACTACTAGCTGGCTTACCAAATAGCGTGAGCGCCTTCACTGTTAACAGGGTTTGCTCATCGGGCATGCAGTCAATAATCGAGGCAGTCAGGGCATTAAAGGTTGGCGATGTAAACCTAGTAATAGCTGGCGGCGCTGAGTCCATGAGCACATCACCACTTGCCCTAAATCACGAAGTCAGGTGGGGAATCAAACACCTAATAGGTAAAGACCTCAAACTCGTGGATCTCATGGTGTATGATGGCTTAACCGACCCAACAAACATGATGCTAATGGGCCAGGAGGCAGATAAGGTAGCAATGGAGCACGAGATAACTAGAGAGGAGCTGGATAAGATTGCCTACGAAAGCCACATGAGGGCATTGAGGGCGACCGAGAATAAGTATTTCCGAGAACTCGAACCCGTAGATACCATTATAAATGGCGAGAGGATATACCTAGATAGGGATGAGGGAATAAGACCAGACACAAACCTGGAAAAACTGGCTAAGTTGAAGCCAGCCTTCGGACCAAACGGCCTCCATACAGCCGGTAACTCATCACAAATATCCGATGGAGCAGCCGCACTATTACTAACCACTGAAGAGAAGGCCAAGGAACTTGGCTTAAAACCCGTAGCTAAGATCGTTGGTTATTCATGGCACATGCTCGAACCCTGGAGGTTCTCAGAGGCGCCGATTTACGCAATAAGGAAATTACTAGATAAGGTTAGCTGGTCAATAAACGATGTAGACGTCTTCGAGGTCAACGAGGCATTTGCCGTAGTCAATGTACTGGTTCACAAGGAGTTGGGTGTACCATACGATAAAATGAACATATTCGGCGGAGCAATAGCCCTAGGACACCCACTCGGCGCCAGTGGAGCTAGGATAGTGACCACACTAATATCAGCACTAATGTACAAGGGAGGCAGGAAGGGGATAGCCGCACTATGCCATGGAACAGGTGGAGCAACGGCAGTGGCTGTCGAAATGCTATAGAACAACATACCCTTCTCACATGAAATTATGCATCGCGTTAACATCTGACTTTCTACTCACCTTAGGGATGATTCATCGGTCTCTTCGTCCCTCTCATCAACCTCTCTGACGGTGTTCATGGGGTTTTGCGTTAGCTTTTGCTATGGGTGGGCTTTGGTGAAGCATTGCCATTAGTCTTGTTATCATACCTCCGTCCTACTTCTTCATCAGGGATGCCGTTAAGGATACCAAGGAGTAGTATCGCTGTTGTGTAGTTCTTCATTAAGTTATTTAGGTCGACGTGGTGTAATTGCACTAATAAGTTGGTGGCGTTTTAATATTTGTTTAAAATCTATTCCTATTCTATCATTACTCTACCCATGACGTAAGGTTTTTAAAGTGCTGGGCATTTCTACGGTTTCGTGGACGTACTGGAATAAAGGATTTCTCGGAGCTTAAGGTTATGATAAACCTGCTTAGGAGGTATAGGGGCTATGCCACCACACTCATTAGCCTCTACATAAATAGTAATAGGCCAATACCCGACGTCGTTTCAATGCTTAGGCAGGAGTGGGCTTTGGCTAGTAATATTAAGGATAAGACCACGAGGACCCATGTTCAGGATGCCCTTGAGAGGATTATTAACTCAATAAAGGGTATATCAAAGGCTCCCGAGAATGGTTTAGCAATCTTTGCAGGCTTTCACATGATTAATCCGGGCAATTATGAGTGGGTGTTCCACGCATTAATACCGCCAATACCAATATCGACGTTCAAGTACATATGTGATACGTCATTCCACACGGAGATTCTGGAGTCCATGGTTAAGAGCAGTGATACCTACGGTATAATAGTTATCGAGAGGGGTGAGGCCGTTATAGCATTGCTTAGGGGTAATTACTGGGAGGTTGCTGATAAGGTGGAATTTTTCGTACCTAATAAGCACGCAGCCGGTGGTCAATCAGCCCTTAGGTATAAGAGGCAGACGGAGCATCTCGCCGAGACATTCTATAAATTGGTTGCCGAGAGAGCCAATAAGATATTTACTGAAATACCAAACCTAAAGGGTATTGTTGTTGCTGGTCCAGGTCCAACTAAGGAGGAGTTCCTTGAGGAGGGTGAGCTTGATCATAGGATTAGGGATAAGGTCATAGCCATTGTCTCGGCGTGCTGTGCAGACATTGGTGGCGTCCTTGAGGCTATCAGGAACGCTGAGGATAAGCTAAAGGAGACTGAGTACGTGAAGGCGAAGAAGCTCATGGAGGAGGTCATGTACCTAGCCGTTAAGAAGCCCGAGTACTTAGTCTACGGTAAGGACGCGGTGATGGACTCAATAAAGAAGGGCATAGCCAGGCTGGTAATTGTTAGCGAGGATGTTGGTGAGGACGAGATAATGAATATAACGTTGATGCTCAGGGGTAGGAAGGATGTTGAGCTCTTCGTCATGCCTAAGTCTGTTGAGGAGAACCTAACATTAACGCAGACATTTGGAGGGTACATCGCGCTTCTCTCATCGCCCTCATGGTTGAACTATAACAGTGGGGTTGGTGGTGAAGCTAGCTCGTAAAACCTTGTGGAATTTAGAATTCTATTTTTTAAAATTTAATCAACCACCTCCTGCCGGTGGTAAGAATGTTACTTCATCGCCATTAGATAACCTTGTTCCTAATCCACTTAGGAAGTCAATTGATCTACCGTTTATGAGCACTACGTATTGATCCTTAAGTTTACCATCATCAAGTATGACACTTGAAAAGTTAGGGCTCACTGCCTTATCGATTGTCTTGATTAAGTCCATAACTGTGGCATTGTCTGGAAGCTCAATCTCCGTCTTAAGCACCTTGGTCACATCATATAGGGAGGCCAGGAATTTAACCTGAACCTTCATCAACCTAAGGAAGAGCATTATTACCTTAAAAACCTAATTTCCATGC
>NZ_LCWN02000023.1:0-27157 GCF_002078205.2 Vulcanisaeta sp. EB80 | reverse complement strand
CAGAGGGTTACCGAGGAGGAGATAAGAAACCACCTAATGCAATACGTCGAGAAAGGAGAAATACCAAAATGGTGGATACCAGACAAAATAATAATAACACAAAAAGAACTACCAAAAACAAGCACAGGAAAAATAGACAAGAAAATACTGAGAGATAGTTATAAAGACACTTTACTATCTACCTAATGCATTCCAAATGCTAAGTTATGATGAAATCATACCCTGAATTTTTCCTTACCACGTTAACACCATGCCTAGCCTTACCTATGGAATCAAATAATCCCTTGATTATACCCTTCGTTATAGGTATGCCTATTTCCTCATCAAATGCCTCCTTGATTGATATTATTGTTCTGTCGGTAAAAAATTGAACACCCTTTAACGTTAAAATACCTAATGCCGTCAAAACCCTAAGTGATGTATATAGTGCATCCCTAAAGTCCTTAATTGACATCATGTAATGCCTCATTAATTCCTTGCCATACTCATAACCAAGGGTCTCAAGCAATCCAGGGTCCCTCTTCATGACGTAGAATAAAATGGCGTTCATGAAGGCTTCCTGAACAAAACCTAGGAGTCTAAATGATTGCGTGATTGTAGTAACTAGGCCAACCTCATCAATGCCACTTAATTCCCTCAGTAACTCATTATCAACCTCGCCCTCAACCTCCATTAATACTACTTGCCGAGTCCCGACCACGCTCCTAATATTGAGATTACGTAATCTAACGTGATGCGTAATATCGTTGAGTAGGCCAGGTCTATCCTTGGCTATCTCAATTACAAGCCAAACCATGAATCTTACCTATGCATTATTGTAATTAAGTTTTCCCAATATTGCCAAGTACCCTCCTCAACTCATTAATTACCCTGTTAAGTATCTGCTCACCAACGGTCCTCAGTACGTCAATGCCTGGAGGGGTTAGGCAATGCTTGAACTCAGACGGTGCTTCTATGCCCAGGTTCTTCAAGCATCCACTCATTCTATACCAATTGCTCGAGCCGTCGATACCACAGGTCAGCGCGGCGAGTAAAAACATGAGCTCCTTCAATGACTTGCAAACCATGACCTCATCCTCACTATTCCTAAAAATGAAGACCCTTTCCTCAATCCTACTTATTTCATTACGTATGGCAACATCAACGTTAACATGTATTGGCTCTCCATAAACTAACACGCCTGTTTTAATGACGTAAACAAAGAATAATGTGTTGAGGGGGTTTCTAAAAATCTGTAAATCAACTCTCTCACCTAGATTGGGCATTTCGCTTGGTATGTTATTGGTGAATACTGCGATATCGATATCACCACCACTACAGTCCAGTGAACCTCCATATACGTAAATTGCCACCGCGTCCCTAAACCTATTGATTACCTCATTAATAAGCTCCTTAGGCACACAGTCTAGCTCATTCATCCTTACGTAATTACTCATAACTTATAGTGGATTTTCAATACCGCACTTAAATGTACTTTCAAGCCAAGTACTTCATCTACTGGGTGGATACGGATGCGGCTGGCATAGCGCCTTCACATCATTTCTAAGGCCTGTGGAGAGAGCTGAGGAGGATTTTACAGGGGAAAATAATGTCCTGAAGTGCCACTCAATACCCCCGAGGAAGGAATTGTTCTAATCCACACCTCACCACTTAGGAGAGGCGATGTTGCCGTAGTCGAGCTTTGGCTTGATGAAGCTAGGACTAGGGCTGTTAGGTATAGGTTTAGGATAATCAACGAAGACACAGGAAAGCGTATAATAGTCCCTAATTAATTATTTATTTTAAACAAGTCTCTGGAGAACTTATTCATGATCCCCGTGAATAGAGACCTCTTTCTCTCCTGAATCGATTTCCTGGTTGTATTGTCTATGGTTGCTAGGTGGTCTGTGTCGAGGCCATGCATGAGCCCGAATAGGTAGGCTAGAATGCCGAGCATGACCAACGTGACGGCATTACCAGTTAGGGCAATATCACGCACCAATCTAACAAGACCATAAAACCAAAACCAGGCAAACCCCGTAACAATTAACACTGAGGCATACGTCAAGCCCATTGAGGGTTACCTAGTCTTTACATGTGTTTCAAATGAGGGTGGTGAATTAAGGGCTAGGAGTGCCCTAAGGAATTGATTGAGGTTTGGAGAAAGACGATTAATTGATTATCAATACTCTAGGTACCTAACGCCAAGGCTCTCATCATCAAACCTAATTGGGTTCCTAACGAGCTTTACCCTACCCAGTCCGAGGGTGCTCACTTCCGTGAATACGTGCTCATTAACGTATTTGTCCTTGACCAGGTCAGATACATCATAGACGGGCCCCGCGGGTATGCCGTTGCTTAGGAAAAGCCTTACCCAATAATCCCTGTCTCTCGTCATGAATATTTCCTGGAGTATCCTCTCAAGTTCATCCTGGTTCCTAACCCTATCTGGATTCGTCCTGAATCTAGGATCGTCCGCCAGCTCAGGCCTGCCTATCACCTCGCAGAACCTCCTCCATATCCTATCATTGCCCACGGCTAGTATGAACATTTTACCGTCACCAGCCCTGAAGGCTTACGTAAATTATGGATTGAACACGAAGGCCTTACTTAATGTGCGCAAAACCTTGCTATTCACGAATTCGTAAAGCTCAACATTGATTTTATTGCCCATGACCGTCATTTCAATAAATGACGACCTCATTGAACTGCCTGCACCACCCCAGTGCAGGTAGCGACTGTCAACACATCAACATCAGTGCACACTCAGCACTTTGCTTACTTGCCTCTCGAATTAATCATCAATGAATACCCCATCCCACTCTCCTAACTCATCAGATTTTTAATATTCTTAATGATTAGGTTGTCCCTAAAGTCGAGGTGCAAAGGAACAAGCAAACCTAAACCCTCGTGGGTGTGGGTTTGTGGGGCCGCTTGGGCGAGGGCTTCTAGGGCGTGGTTGCGTTTTATGTCTGGTGCTCCGCGCTCGTACTTCGGCATTTCGTAGAGTTTCTCAAACTCCTCAGGGCTTATCCTCCCGTCGTAAAGTGCCAAAATCAGCTCGGCCCTCAACCTCCTAAGTGGGTGGTGCATGTATTTCACTATACGCCTAAGCAACCTAACCGCGTTCTCGCCGCTGACATCTAATGCATCATTTTCTTTATATGATTTAATGCTTCCAACGATGCCAAACCTCTCGGCAATTACCCTTTTCACTATGTCGAGGTTCGCCCTCTTCGGACAAGCCTTACAAGCCGAAATTGACACAGCAACATAGCCATTCTCATGGTCATACCACACTGTCCCATCCCCATCTATTTCGCCAGCTATGAACTCCGCGAGCTCCTCATCACTGAAGCCGTTGAGTATCTTCTCGAGTTCATCGGCGCTTAGCTCGGGCCATGGCCACGCATCGGTGCTTAGGTCTACGTAGTATGATAAAGCGATTGGTTTATGTACGTATTTCGCATCCAGCACTCTTCTTTCCCATTCTATCGCTAGACTCGGTGTCTTGACTGTGCTTAGTAGCTTTGCGAAAAACACAGCATCAATAGTATTCGTAGTCTTTAACTCCAACCTGATTCCTCCATCGTATTTCCAAACCACTAGATCGCTCTTAGCCATCCCAAGCCAGTATGGGCTCCTTAGGTTGTCCAATTCATTGATGCCCTCAAGCCAATTACACGGCTTTATGCTATGTCTCTTGAACTCATCAACATCGACACTAACGAATCGCCACATCCTCTCACACATCCATGTCTCGCTCCAACCCATCCTCCTTAACAAATCCTCGATTTCCTTAACGACTTTGTTCCTCATTATTTTTCTCTCCCAATCAGTGCCGCACCTAACGATCCATTGACTTACGCGTTGCGTACTTATCCTCAGCGCCTTCTCAACCCATTTCTTCGACACACCAAGACTCTTAAGCATCCTTAGCATCTCGCACCTCAACTCGTTATCGCTTACTAGCCATAGTTCATGAACCACATCCTTAACCTTGTCCGCAATTTCCCTACCAACTACATAGCCGTTGTGGCATTGGTTTCTGATTAGCTCTTCAATCTTCCTCATTGTGCATTGTTTATCGTTGTTTTCTAGGTACCTCCTTACTTCCTTGATTGCTTCTTGGCAGAGTTCTATCCTCCCCGCCCGGGTGGGTTGGGGCAGGGAGGCTTTGTTACTCAACTTCAAATCCTCCTCATTAGCCATCGGGCCTTTGCCCATTTTGGGCGGTCCGTTGTTGATTTTAAACCCACCCTTGGCTAAGTGCATAACTAAAGCACCTACATCGGTGCATAATTGAGGCACCTATGCTTGTTCAACTCATTCATGAGTGTTTTGGCTGCCTTGCTGCATAGTTCTGATTCCGCGCACTTATTGTAAACGAAGCTCCATAACTGGCAATCAACACCTCGATACGTCATGAGCCAAGCGAGCGGCCAATCCACACCCACACCCAACAATTATTTTATCAACTAGGTTTATAAGGCACTACGAACTCGAAGACCTAACCATTGCTCCACTCAAGGCTGGCGATAACTTAAACGTGCCTAGGAACATTGCTTATCTGCACGCTACTCATGGGCTAATCATTATTGATAGGCTCAAGGGGCCGCTGTGGATTAGGCACAAAACGGCAACCACAACAAACACACTAAGAAAAACCATCGAAAACCACCAAAAGTAACTCTGACGTGAAAACTAACAAGGAACATAACTACCACAAAACAAAACACTGCAGCCATAGGTCCCCGGGTTCAAATTCCGACGGCCGCACTGGTAACTTCATTTTTAAATTCTCCAGTTTGGTTCAATCGCCCATTATGTACAACGCCGAGTCAAGCATGGGCACCGTTATCCTCAACCCCCTCCCAGTCCTATCCCTAACCCTCAACGCAGCCAGTATGCCTATCACCGAGAAGAAGCCGGTGACCATATCCGTTATTGGCACACTAACCTTAACAAACTCCCCATCCTCGCAACCAGTCACACTCATTAGGCCACTCATGCCTTGGATCACGACGTCGAAGGCTGGGTAGTCCTCATACTCACTACCCGGTATGAAACCCTTTATGGACACGTAGATGATCCTGGGGTTAATCCTAGAGATGGAGTCATAATCAACACCGAGCTTCTCAGCAACACCGACCCTGTAATTCTCAATAAACACGTCAGCACCCCTAACAAGCTCATAGAGCCTCTCCCTATCATCAACCCTCCTCAGATCAAGCCTAATTACGTGCTTATTCCTATTCATCGCTAGGTAGTACGTACTGACGCCATCCCTAATCACGTGGCCTCACGTCCTAGTCATGTCACCCTCAGGCGACTCAACCTTAATGACCTCAGCGCCAAGGTCACCAAGTATTGATGTAGCAAAGGGACCAGCTGCTGAGTGCGTTAGGTCGACAACCCTTAAGCCCTCTAGGGGTAAGTTTGGCATGCATTACCAAGTCGAGACACGGTTATTAAGCATTATTGCGTAATAAGTAAAAGGACCTTAGTGGGTTTACGTTGGTGATGGATATGGTTGAGTATAGACCCTTAATAATCAGTGATTCGCACATCCATGATAGGGCAGACGAAATACCTGCCGAGTTCATTGACATACTCAGGTCAGGGAGTTATGAAGTGGTCGCACATGCAGGGGACCTGGTAGACCCCGACGTCTTAAGTCTCGTGAAGAGCCTCGGAAAGAGGCAATACATAGTTAAGGGTAACATGGATTCCTCGACCTGCCTTGGCAAGCCGTGTTTGAGGTGGGCGATGTAAAAATGGGCGTGGTGCACGGAGACCAAGTAAGACCGAGAGGTAATATTGAGGCCTTAACGAGGATTGCGAAGACAATTAACGTCAACGTGTTGGTGTCGGGACATACTCACGCACCATTCATTACCGAATATAAGGGCGTGATCCACGTGAACCCTGGATCCGTAACTGGTGTGTGGAGTGGTGCAGGCGGTTCGATGAGACCGTCATTCATCGAAATGACAATCATGGATAATAAAATCAATATTGAGCTTTACGAGCTCGTGAATAACAGGGTTTTGAAAAACCTAAGCAGGGCATTCACGGTAAATGTGTAGTGTCTATATTAATCACGTGGTTTTCGTGTTTGATCTCGCGCTTGATTAACAATCTATTCCGCGGGACAGTGAGAATTCATAAAGTCTCAAGGCAATCCTAAGCATGTCGGTGTATAGCGAGTGTTCGAGTATTTTACGCAATAAATCCAGGGAAACCTCTGAGTACTGATGAACAACCACGTTACTGAAACCTATCATCCTACGAAACACATCAGCCTCACCACTACTTAATGCGTCAACCTCGGAGAGTAGGGATGGGATTTCCGAGTAAGTTGACGGTGGCTTATACGGGTATTGGGATAGTATTATTGAACCTATATCTATGAGAGCCTGAATACTAGTCTGCAACATGTGTAACACCGCGTTGAGTAATACGTAGTCATTAATCAAGTCATCAACGCCATGCCTCTCTACGAGGTTCTTCACGGTCTCCACATTACGCTTGATAAGCGACACTAAATCACTAATCCTACCCATAGGCTATCCTCCTCAAAGCCCCTAGATACCTCTCCCCAAGCCTATTAACCCTATTGAAGACCTGGAAATCCGCATATTCACTGAACACCTTTACAAACTCCCTAACGTACTCATCCCAATCACTTATGTATATCGGCACCCCCCTCACCACCGCATCGAACCTAAGCCCAATGGGTAGGTCACCTACGTTCAACACCACCACGTCAATTTTATCCTCAACAACCCCCAACTCCATCGCCGCATCGATTATGAATGGTGGTAATACATAAACTAGGTTCTCGGGATTCCCCACTTCAACGCCAATATCGATATCGCTCAATTGCGTAAACCTACCGCGAACTAAGGAGCCGAAGAGCGTTACGAGCCTGAATTTATCCTGATACTTACGTAGAATAAGCACCCTAAGCCTACTAGCTATATTCAGGCAATACTCATCGCATCCACGTATCTTCGCTACTTCAGCTAAGTCATTAACCACGCTTTACCGCCATGCAGCGAATTTATTAGGTTTCACATACCCTGCACCCTAAGCGTTTTCAGTAATTCCTCGTAGTCCCTCAATATCGCCATCTTGACCCTGCCCAGGTCAAAGCCCATTATTGATGCAGCAACCAACGAGCCGCCTGCGCCAACCCCCTCCTTAACGAAGCCCTCCTCAAACGCCTTTAAGCCCTCGTAGGGCATATCGTCAAAATTTAGGTTTGAGGATGCCACGGGTATTGGGCGAATCTCCTTAACGAGCCCTACCAAATCCGCCGATTTATCATTAATTAACCACCTGGTCGTGGCTATGGCGAGCCTCGACAGCGCGGACTTATCGAAGGCCTTTATGAAGGCTAGTACGGCGCCCATCTGCGTACCCCCAGCCAGTATTACGTGGGACCCGGCCCTAGCTGCCCCAATGGCTATTGAGGCCATGGCAGGTATCACGGGATCGCCGACCTTCGAGGCCGCGAGAATTGGGTCGTCAAGGGCCTTTGAAACACCCGACCTCTCCAGCGCCCTCTTTACAACGCTTATTTTCAACTCCCTAGGATTAGTCGGTGAGGCGCTCGACATTTTGTGCCAAGCATCATAACCCATAGCCACTAGGAACGCCATAGCGGTGGTTGTGCCGGCGGGTATTGACTCGCCAATAATTAAAGCCTTAAACGACCTACCCAGGTTCTCACCAAGCACCAATCCATTATCAACCATTCTCTCAACAACATCCCTCCTAAGGGCATCGCTTTTGATTATGTCGAGGCCAGGTTCACCCTGTAAATCCACATGCGGTATCAACGGCTTGATGCGTGAGCCAGCATTAACAACGAGCACGCCTGCATTGATGAGCCTAAGCGCGGCTCTCGTGATGAGTGCCGGCGTGGGCTTACCGTCGGGGGTCATTGGTACAGTATTGATCACTCTACACCTACCGAGCAGTAGGTATTCGGCGTCTGCGGCGGGCGTAAAATGCGTTAGTTCGGGTTTTGCTCCGGCTATTGTGATGCCGGGGATTAGGCTTACGTCGGTTGTGCCTATTGTTAGGGTAAAGATGAAGCCCTGTTTGATGGCATTAATGAAGGGCTCGAAATCCCCTAGGTGGATGGTGTATTCCATAACCGAGTCTGGTTAGGTATCCTATTAATAAGCATTTCACAGTAAGGTGGGGCTATTTCACATGTCTGGCTTGGGCCATGGTGATTTTAGTATTTTCTCGGCTTCCTCACCGTATATTATGTTCATTACATCAAAGACCCTCCTTCTCACCTCGCCTATTGAGTTGGCTATTATGTTAACGTGCCCCATCTTTCTCCTGGGCCTCACCTCAGCCTTATTGTACCACCAAATCTTAGTGCCCGGTATTGACAGTATCCTGTTTGCCATGTCCTCATTCCATGGTTTACCGAGTATGTTAACAATGGCTGAGGGTCTCAGTAACTCTGTATCACCAAGCGGGTAATCTAGTATGGCCCTCACGTGGTTTTCAAACTGGCTCGTGATGGACCCAAGCAGTGTCCAGTGGCCCGTATTGTGGACCCTGGGTGCGAACTCATTTATCAACACATCACCACCTCTAGTCACGAAGAATTCCACGGCTAGGACACCCACGTAATTTAATGCCTCAGCTAACTGCTTAGCTAGTCTCAACGCCTTAGTTTCCACCTCATCTGGCACCTGGGCTGGTGCGATGCTGTATATTAAAATGCCCTCATGATTGTAATTCTCAATGGCCGGGTAGAACCTGACCTCACCGCTTGCTGACCTGGCGAGGACCACCGATATCTCTTTACTGAACCTCACAAATTCATCCACGAGAAGCGGGTATTGATTTGGGACCTCACTTAACTCCTTAGGATTACCAGTGTAGTATTGCCCCTTCCCATCATAGGCACCGTAGGGGACCTTAACCACACACTTCCCAAATCGCTCCACAGCTGACTCAAGCTCGCTCCTGGAATTAACAACCGCGAATCTAGGCGTCGGCAACCCAACCTCCCTAAGGAATTCCCTCTCCCTTATCTTGCTCTGTTTTACCAGGACTGAGGTTAGGTTTGGCCTTAGCTTCCCGAGTTCATGCGCCATGGCTAGGGCCTTTGGACTCACATGCTCGAACTCGAACGTCACAACATCGCTACTTGACACTAACTCCTGCCAGTGGTCGCCCACGAATGCCTTATCCGCAACCCTGAGGGCTGGTGCATCCTCATGCTCATCATGCACGTAGAACCTGACGCCCAGCTTTCTACCCTCAATTATCATCATAAGCCCCAGCTGTCCACCACCCAGGATCCCCAGGGTCTTGCTAGGCATCCTCCAACACCGTCCTCATTACCTCACTCCTCATTGAATCCATTAACTCAACAACCCTCTGCTTAAACTCGGGGTATTTGATGCCGAGTATCCTGGCTGCAAGCAACGCTGCGTTCCTGGCCCCATTTATGGCTACGGTAGCCACTGGTGTTCCGTACGGCATCTGGACTATGGATAGTAGGGAATCAATACCATTCAACTGTCTAGACATTATGGGGACGCCTATGACGGGCAACGGCGTGAGCGAGGCGGTCATTCCCGGCAGGTGGGCTGCGCCTCCGGCCCCCGCTATTATGACCTCGAGACCCCTATTCACAGCAGTTTTTGCGTACTCAAACATCAGCTCAGGGGTTCTGTGGGCGGAGACAACCCGCACCTCGTATGGTATACCGAGCCTCTTTAACTCATCCACCGCATCCCTCATGACATCCCAGTCATTTTTACTACCCATTATCACACCAACCAGGGCTTTGCCCCTAGACATTGTGGTATTGTTTAAAGAAAAGCTTTAAAAATTTGTCTCTATATGATAACGTAATGCAGGAGATATTATTAAAACAAATGTTTAAACAGGTGATGAAATGACGCTTAAGGATTACGAACTCGACATAATTAGGAGCGCATTGGGTAGGGAGCCGAGTAGGGCTGAGTTTATGATCTTCGAGGCCGAGTGGAGCGAGCACTGCTCCTACAAAAGCAGTAGGAGGTGGTTGAGGGAGCTACCCACGGAGTCAAGCCACGTCGTTAGGGGGCCAGGTCTCGACGCACCCCTAATTAAGGTTGGTGACGTCTTTGTATCCTTCAAGATAGAGAGCCATAACCACCCATCCGCCGTGGATCCATACGATGGGGCTGCCACGGGGGTTGGGGGCATTGTTAGGGATATCCTAACCACGGGCTTAAGGCCAATAGCATTACTAAACAACCTACACTTCGGCAACCCAAGTGATAACCACTCGCTCTGGATCGCCAGAAACGTTGTCAGGGGGATATCGGACTACGGAAATAGGATTGGGGTTCCCGTCGTTGGGGGCGAGGTTTGGTTCGACGAATCATTTAGCAGAAACCCAATAGTACTCGTAACATGCGTTGGCGTTGGCACCGAGGAACAGGTTGTGTGGGGTGAGGCTGGTCCTGGCGATGTCGTGTTAGTGATCGGTAATGACACAGGTAGGGATGGGATGCTAGGTAGCGCCTTTGCATCGAAAACGCTGGGTGAGACTGATGAAATATCCGCGGTACAGGTTGGTAATCCACTACTTGAGAAATTATTGATAGATGCAATAACCGAACTAGCCCAGAGGAGGCTTGTAAAGGTCGTTAAGGATGTCGGTGGCGGTGGCCTAGCCACGGCATTAAGCGAGTTGGCATCGCAATTTAACCTAGGCATTAGGGTCTACCTGGACAGGGTTAGGCTTAGGGATAAACTAAGCCCTGAGGAGATCCTAGCCTCGGAATCCCAGGAGAGGATGGTGGTGGTTATTGATCCTAAACGTTTGGATGATGTGAAATCGCTACTTGAGGGTTACGGTATAGGCTATGACATAATCGGTGAATTAACGGGGAATGGGCGATTCGAGGCGTTTTATAAGGGCGAGAAAATCGTGGATTTACCCGTGAAGTTAATCACCAATGCTCCTGAGACGAACTACGAATATTCCGAACCAACCTGGCTCAGGGGGCTTTGGGAAATCCCACCATTACCGCAGGTACCGTTTAAGGACGCACTAGGGAGAGTACTTGCAAGCCCCAATGTGGCTTCTAAGGAACCCATCTACACACTTTATGATCACGAGGTTGGTGTCAGGACGGTCATTAAACCAGGCCAAGCCGGGGCGGCTGTCCTAAGGCTTCTGGAGGAGGATGGTGGTGATGGTAAGCTGGGTATTGCTATAAAGGCTGACGCAAACCCCAGGTACTCATTCCTGGATCCGTACGTGGGGACCGCGAACTCGCTGGCTAAGGCGTATAGGAACGTGGTCTCCGTGGGCGGTAGACCCATAGCTGCCGCGGACTCCATAAACGTGGGGAACCCAGAGGTCCCCGATAGGTACTGGTACTTCGTCATGTCTGTCAAGGGCTTGGCGTGGATGTCGAGGTCATTAAAGATCCCAATAGTTGGTGGTAAGGTGAGCTTCTATAACGAGGACTCGATCACGAATACCGTGATAAAGCCTGTCGTCACAGTCGTAGTGCTTGGAGTGTTAAATGATGTTGGTAAGAGCGTTGGTGGTGGATTAAAGGGGGGTGGTTCACTCATTGTTATTGGCTTAACGGACAATGAGTTGGGAGGCTCTGAGTACCTATATAGGGTTCATGGTTTAGTTAGGGGTCAACCACCGAGACCTAGGCCTGAGGAGGAGTTGCGTAACGCCGAGGCTGTGCTTAGGCTAATCGAGTATGGGTTAGTGGATTCATGCATGGATGTGGGGCTTGGAGGTCTCGCAACGACACTGCTGAAGATGTCCGCGATTGGTGGGGCGGGCTTTAGTGCCGACTTAGCAAAGATCCCTGGCAGCGCCATTGATCCAGTGACAGTGGCATTTTCGGAATCCAATGCCAGGTACATAATCGAGACACGGGATACTGATAAAGTAGTGAGCATCCTTAGGGAGATGGGTGTGCCCCATGCGGTGATCGGCTCATCAGAGGGCAGTTCGGCTAGGTTTCTGTGGAGGGGTGATGAATTGGCAGAACTAGGATTAGGTGAGGTGTTGAGGGATTACTCATCCCTATGGGGTGTATTTTAATGTGCGGTATATGGGCATTCATGGGCTTGGGGTCCCCGAGTTACGTAGTAAGGATGGCGCCATGGCACATGCATAGGGGTCAGGAGGGTGTGTCATACGTCTGCAGCGTTGGTGGTGCTTTGATAAAGCTCGATAACGTGAACAACCTGGCATCTACATTATGCCTAGGCCACGCCAGGTACTCAACAAGCGGTCCTTACAATGTGGAGCTCCAGCCCATAGTACTGGGTGACATGGCCTTGGTCTTTAACGGCACCATAGCAAATTACAGGGAATTGGCCAGGATAATGAGGGGTGAGGGACTTGAGGTCGCTAACGAGCATTATGACGCCTGGGTCTTGGCAATGTACCTGAGGTACCTATTGACTAAGCATGGGGTTGAGGGTGCCATTAGGAGGTTATTCATGACCGTCAAGGGTGGCTACGCAATAATTGCGATATGGAAAGGGCAACTACTGCTGATTAGGGATCCCTGGGGGATAAGGCCGTTGAGCGTTGGCTTTAACGAAGATGGTATTGCCGCTGCCTCGGAAACAAGCGCCCTTGAGGTGCTGGGTTTTAAGTGGCGTGAGCTGGAGCCTGGTAGGGCTGTTGTTCTTAACTCCAGGGGTGACGTTAGTGAGTATGGGGATGAGTTTGGGAACGGTAAAAGAGCTTACTGCGCCCTTGAGTACATCTACTTCATGAGACCTGACTCCTACTTCAATGGGATAAGTGTTTACAATGTTAGGCAGAGGCTCGGTTTATCACTGGCCAGGAAGGAGCCTATTAAGGACATCGACGTAGTGGCCCCAATACCTGAGTCAGCAAGGATCGCCGCCCAGAGCTACGCAAAAGCCTTGGGTAGGCCCATGGAGGATTTGGTAGTGAAGAATAGGTTCCTCGGTAGGAACTTCATCAAGCCGCCCATGGAGAGGAATGGGGAGCTTTATGGGATTGTTAGGGAGGGGGTTAGGGATAAATCGCTCGCTTTAATTGACGACTCGATAATTAGGGGCGACACACTCAGGTCATTAATACCGAGGTTGAGGAGGTATGGTGCACGTGCAATCCATGTGAGGGTCTCCTCACCACCGATTAGGTACCCATGCTTCATGGGTATGGACTTCCCAACACGTCGTGAGTTGATAGCCCATGGTAGAACCATTGATGGTGTCAGGGAAATACTTGGTGCCAACTCACTAATTTACTTAACAGTTGATGAGTTGTTGTGGTCAATAGGCGTTGATGAGGTTTGCACAGCATGCTTTACGGGCAACTACCCATTTGACGTGAACATTGATGAGTTGGAGAGGGATTTCACCAGGTGATGCGCATGGGCACGGCAGGTTTACTGGGGGTTCTGTCATTCCACGAGGGTTGGGACATAGGTGGTGTCATCAGGTATGGATTATCAGCATTGAGGCATAGGGGTGAGGTGTATTTGGTCTCCGTGCTATCAAACGAGGGATTATTAACCAAGAGGCTGGATGATGTTAAGGACATCGATGTTAATGGATGGGCCGGCATCGCCTGCTCTGCAACGGATGACTCGGTATTTGGTGTCATTAAATGCGGTAATGTTGATGTGGCGTATTGTTACGAGGGGCAGGAAATTAATGAAGGGGAGATATGCGATATAGTCCTTAACGGGAAAGCCCCAGGTAAGAGCTTAGTATTGTTGGCGTTGACAAGTAATGGGCACCTGGTTGGCTATAGATCGGTTGATGGGCGTAGAGCCCTATCCCTAGGCGCTTACGGCTTTGACCTGGCGCACATGTCAAATGAAACCGCGGCGATAAGCGCAGCTGGCGGTGCCGTCAGAACCCCTGTAAGGCCTGGCTCCATAATCGACATTTCTAGGTACGTGGTGAGGGAGTTGAGGGCTGTTAATAGTGATGAGGATCCCAAGCTGTGTTCCCTGGAGTTTATCTACATGAGTAGGGCTGATTCCGAGATCGATGGTCATTCTGTCTATGCCTTTAGGAAGGCCCTGGCCCAGAGGTTGGCGGCCAGGTTGAGGGGGCGTATTGCCGATAGTACTGATTTAGTGGTTGGTGTACCTGACACCGGGACGCTCTATGCATTAAAGGTTGGTGAGGCGTTGGGTAAGCCCGTGGAGTTGGCGTTAATGAATGTCGAGAGGCGCAGGTCCGCAATCATGGATGAAATCACGACTAGGCGGTCAATAATACACCTAAAGGTGAATCCCATAATCAAGGAGCTTAGGGGCAGGAGGGTCCTGCTAATCGATGATTCATTACTGAGTGGTTTAACGATTAAGGAGGTATCACAGATATTAAGGCATAGGGCTGGGGTTAGGGAGGTTCACGTGGGTATCGCAAGCCCGAGGATAGCCAGGGCATGCCCATACGGCGTCACCATGCCGCCAACGAGGACGTTACTGGCGAGGGTGTTCCGTGAGGATAAAGAGCTGATCAAGGTCCTGGAGGTGGATTCAATAACCTGGGCCTCCATTGATGACCTAACTAATACAGCGAGGGATGTCGGAATCACTGGGGAATTATGTATGGAGTGCTTCCGGGGCGGTGATTAACGTGGGCTGGACATACAAGAGGGCTGGGGTCGACCTTGACCTACATCACGAGATGCACAGTTACGCCATTAAGTCGATAAGGCAGTTAGCGAATAAACTAGGCGTTAGGATTAATGAGGGGGCCTTCACGAGGTTTCTGGACCTAAATGGTTTTGGCCTTACGCTTCATGTGGATGGGGTGGGTACGAAGTCACTGATAGCGTGGGCAACACGCAGGTTTAGGGTGCTGGGTTGGGACTGCGTAATTGGTAATACAAACGATATTGCCTGCGATAATGCCAAACCACTGGCCGTAGTTGATTACATAGCGTTGAGGGATAACGATGTCGATGCGGTTAGGGGCGTAATTGATGGGGTCCTCGAAGCATTGAGCAGAGTCGGAGCAGTACTGCTTGGCGGTGAGTCTGCAATAATGCCTGACCTGGTCAATGGGATTGATGTGGTGTGCGCCGTCCTCGGAATTAGGAATGGGCCTACGGAGGATGTTCGCGTGGGCGACGTGGTTGTTGGGGTCTCATCAGGTGGTCTCCACATGAATGGGTACACACTGGCACGTAAGGTATTACTGAGCAGGTACAAACTCGATGTCCAGGTGTGCGGTGAGGAACTTGCCGACGCCTTGCTTAAACCCACGGCTGATTACGGCAAGTTACTCCTTGAGTTATATAGTTCACGCCTAATTAGAAAAGCCGTGCATATAACGGGCGGTGCCTTCACAAAGTTAAGGAGGGTTTTGGGGCCCGGCCAGGGTCTTTACCTTGAGGCGCCCGAGCCGCCCTGCTTATTTCAGGAAATTCAGAGGGTTGGTGGTGTGGGTTGGGATGAAATGTACCGGGTATTCAACATGGGTGTTGGGTTAGCCCTCTTCGTAAACCCCGAACATGTCGAGGAGGTCCTCAAGGTAATTAATCGCTGGAGCATCAATTCCTGGATCCTTGGTAGGGTTGTTGAGGATGAAGGGGGTGTTTTGAGGATTAGGCTATGGAATGGCTTGGAGGTTAGGATTTAACTCCAAGCAGGGCATTTAATTCAGCATATGCTTTAACAAGGTCCATCGCCGAGGCACCCTTCCTAAATAATTCCTTATCCAGGTGTTTGCCATTCCTTAGTATCCTCATTGTATCACCGCTCATCTCATCAGCCAACAGCAACCTACCGCTCCCATCAAAACCGAACTCGAGTTTGAAGTCAACAAGAATGAGGCCGCGCGTGCTTAGTAAATTCGTTAATAAGTCATTTACCCTGAGTGACGTATTTATGATCTCCTGTAACTCCTCCCTAGTTAATAGGCCTGCCTCGGTTATATCATCCATGGTCAGTAATGGGTCGTGAAGCTCATCACTCTTTAGATGGAACTCCACCAGTGGTTTTGAGAACCTGGTTAGGGGTTTTACCATGGGCATCCTCTTAAGGAACGAGCCATACGCGTAATTCCTAACGATAACCTCTATCGGCACCATCCTCAGGGCCCTAACGGTTATCCTCCTATCACCATCCCAATCAATGAAGTGGGTCCTAACGCCATTACCCTCCAGGTAACTCATGAAGAATGCCGTCTGAGCAGCCGCCAACCTGCCCTTACCTATAGCCACCTCCTTCCTCAACCCATCGAATGCCGTGACCTCGTCCTTAAACTCCATGACAAGCCTCTCATTATTGAGCCTGTACACCCTCTTGGCCTTGCCCTCGTAAATTAACTCCACATGGTAAGGTTACCCCTAGGTAATTTATAAGTTTTATTATTTATTTAAACAATATACGTGAAGATTAGGTTTATAAACTCCGTAAATTATTTAAATGATTGTGATAAAAAGCAAGGTGTTAATTGTGGGAGATGGTGCACGCGAGCACGCAATTGCGTTAAAACTCTTAGAGAGTCCTCATGAGCCGAGGATCTATGCCTTAATGGCACATAGGAATCCAGGTATTGAGAGGGTTTCCAGGCGGAGCGGTGGTTGGGTGGTCATTGATAAGTTGAACGTTAACGGCATCACAAGGGCAATAAACGAGGTAAACCCAGACATCGTGATTATTGGGCCTGAGGAACCCCAATTCGCCGGTGTTGCCGATAGGGCCCTTGAGATGGGGGTGCCCACCTTCGGTGTACCCCGCAGGTTAGCCATGATTGAGCAGAGTAAGGCATTCGCGAGAGAGTTGATGTGGAAGTATAAAATACCGGGTAGACTAGCCTTCAGGGCGTTTAGGGATGCGAGGGATGCGGCGGAGTATATTAAAAACGCTGGCTCCGTTGCCATAAAACCCGCAAGACAGGCCGGCGGTAAGGGTGTCCGCGTCTTCTGGGAAAACCTAGCCTACCTCAGGGATGCCATGGGCACGGCCAAGGCATCGCAAGTCCTTGATGCCGCAAGGTCCGTCTCTAAATACGGCGATATTGAGGATTTGATAATAATTGAGGAGGCAGTAACTGGGGTTGAGTATACAGTACAGGTCATAACTGACGGTTACAGCGTTATTGCGCTACCGCCGATCCAGGACCACCCACACGCCTTTGATTACGACATGGGGCCTGAGTGTGGTGGTATGGGGAGTATCGTGGGGCCAGGACCTAGGCTGCCATTCCTACTTGGTGATGAGTATTGGGAGAGTGTCGATATTGTCAAGAGGACGATAGAGGCATTGCAGAGGGAGGTTGGTGGTAGGTACGTTGGCGTCCTCTCGGGCCAGTTCATGCTTACGACTTACGGACCAACACTAATCGAGTACTACAGCAGGTTCGGAGACCCGGAGGTCACAAACGCCCTAGCCCTCCTTGAGGCTGACCTGTTGGAGTTGGTGGAGGCTGCGGTTGAGGGTAGGTTATCCAGCGTTAAGTACGGTTTTAGGGATGGTGTTGTGGCTATAACAAAGGCCGTGGCGCCCCTGGGCTACCCACACAATAGGGATTTGGCAGTTAATAGGACGGTGATCATGAACGAGGACGCAATAACCAAGCTAGGTTGCATCGTATTTTACAGCTCCGTTGAGGAGGTTAACGGTGTTTATAGGACGCTGGGCTCAAGGGCTGTGGAGATCATGGCGCTTGGAAGTACATACCAGGAAACGTATGATAGGGTTGAAGGATGCGTATCCCAGGTCTCGTCACCAGATTGGCAATTATTCCATAGGGTGGACATCGGAAGCCCCGAGCTTATAAATAGGAGGATTTCCGAGGCCGAGCTCGTTAGGCAGGTTTACATGTGGAGGCGCTCCCACGGGCTTGGTAGGGTCAGGGTTGATTGGGTGCCTGGCAGGGAACCCATTGTGCATGATTACTCGTGATCATATACCGTATTTAATTAATTATTTAAATAATGACCATAAATATTTCGGGGTAACTTTTATAAAATTTTTAATTATTCACTTAAACAATGGGGACGAAGGAGGTTGTGAATAGGAGGTACTTGGTTCATGTCGCCATTGTACTGAGGGGTTCCAGGGATCCCGAGGGTGAGACTATACTTAAGGATGTTATCGTAGCCTCAGGCTTCAACGGTGTATTTAAGGTACGTAGTGGTAAGTACCTAGGCTTCACGGTTTCTGCTGCGAATTCTGAGGAGGCCGCAAAGATTGTGTCCGGTTTATGCTATAGGCTTAGGATCTACAACCCAACGGTTCACGAATTACTTGTGTTGGGTGTTGAGGATGAGGGTTGCGGTGATTAGGTTCCCAGGGACCAACGGTGACTTAGACGTGGCCCATGTATTGAATAGGGTTATAGGCTTGAGGGCTGATGTGGTGTGGCATGGGGAATTTAAGGATGAGGGTTACGATGCGGCCGTGGTGCCAGGTGGCTTCAGCTATGGTGATTGGCTCAGGGCTGGCGCCATAGCCGCAAGAAGCCCTGCACTAAGGGTGATTAGGGAGATGGCTGATGAGGGCAAGCCCATCCTTGGTATATGCAATGGGTTCCAGATACTCGTGGAATCAGGGCTGTTACCGGGCGCGTTACTTCCTAACGACCCACCAAGGTTCATAGCCAAGTGGGTCAGGGTTAAGGTCCTCAATGTAAAGACCCCATTCACCACGGCGTATGGAGAGGGTGAGGTGGTTTCGATGCCAATAGCCCATGGCGAGGGCAGATATTACATCGACAACCCAGCGGAGGTGAATACGGCGTTTTCATACCACGGTGAGAATCCCAACGGGTCAATAAACAACATTGCGGGTGTTGCCAATAAGGATGGAAATGTCGTGGGATTAATGCCCCATCCAGAGAGGGCTTCCGAGGATATCTTAGTACCCAGGGGCCATAGTAAGGGTGGTTTGAAGCTATGGCTCAGCCTTAAGGAGAGCCTAACAAGGGGGTGGTGAGGGTGGAGTTCGGCACACCACTGATGGAGGGCGCCAGGAGGATCCTCCTGCTGGGTAGTGGTGAGTTGGGGAAGGAGATGGCAATTGAGTCGCAGAGACTTGGTGTTGAGGTTGTGGCTGTGGATAGGTACGATATGGCACCAGCAATGCACGTCGCCCATAGGAGGTACGTGATAAACATGATGGATGGCAAGGCAATTAAGGCGATAGTGAGGAGGGAGGTCCCCGACGCCGTTATTGCGGAGATCGAGGCCATAAACACAGACGCCCTCGTGGAACTTGAGGAGGAGGGGTTCAGGGTGGTACCAAACGCCCGTGCGGTTAAGGTGTGCATGAACAGGGTAGAGCTGAGGAGGTTAGCTGCCGAGAAGCTGGGACTACCAACGACTAAGTATTACGTGGCTGAGTCACCCAGTGATGTGGAGAGGGCCTGCAAGGACCTGGGCTACCCATGCTTAATAAAGCCGGAGATGAGCTCGAGTGGACATGGCCATGTTATCATTAAGAGTAGGGATGGGGTTGAGGAGGGGTTTAGGCGCGCCGTTGAGCATGCGAGGGGGGCGAGTAGGAAGGTGATTGTTGAGGAGTTCGTGGAGATAGATAGGGAGTTCACGGCACTGACGTATAGGCATAGGGTTGGGAACAGCATCGAGACGAGGACCCTAACCCCAATTGAACATCAAAGGCCCAAGGGAGTCTTCCACTACGTGGAGTCCTGGCACCCACCGACAGCTAATGAGTCTGTGTTGAAGACCGCTAAGGAAATGGCGATCAAGGTTGTGGATGAGCTGGGTGGGCTCGGCATCTACGGCGTGGAACTGATACTAACGAGGGATGGTAGGCTATTATTCAGCGAAGTTGCGCCGAGACCGCATGATACCGGGCTTGTGACGCTGGTGAGCACGGACATAAATGAATTCCAAATACATGTCAGGGCAGCACTGGGGTTCCAAATACCCGAGGTCAAGCTCGTAACCCCAGCAGCATCGCATGTAATAATTGCCGATAACGAGGGCTACGCACCGAGGTTCATAGGCATTGAGGAGGCCCTGGCAATACCAGGCGTTCAGGTTAGGCTCTTCGGTAAACCAAGCACGTATAGGGGTAGGAGGATGGGCGTGGTCCTCGCCGTCGGCGATACGGTCAATGAGGCCAGGGAGAGGGCGAGGCTCGCGGCGTCTAAGATTAAAGTAATTACTCATTAAAACATTAAAAACATTAAAATTAAAAATAATTTTATTAATTCAATGCATGCATTATGAGTGACTATGAGCCTTGTGTACGTGGATGGCGTGGTCAAGCACGATGGAAAAAGCATTAGGGTTAGGTTCCTAGTCGACTCGGGCGCTATGTACACGGTGTTGACCAGGAGTGTTTGGGAGGAGCTGGGGCTAAAGCCGATGGGGGAAATGGAGTTTGTACTGGCCGATGGTACCGTGATTAGGAGAGCGATCTCCGAGGCCTTACTTGAATTGCCGGGCTATGGCAAGAGGCATACGCCCGTGGTTCTCGGTGAGAGTGAGGATGAGAACCTGCTCGGTGTCGTCACCCTGGAGATATTCGGCTTAGTGCTCGACCCATTTAGGAGGGAGTTGAGGCCGGCGAGGGGTTTGATGAAGGCTATGCGTTAAAAACCATTAGTAGGGTTATTATAACCGTCAGGGATACGGCGTCCGCGAGGGCTTGGGCCACCGCAATCTTAACAGCAAGCTTAGGCGGGTAAATCGATAGGTAGAACGGAAGCGAGTGCCGCATTAGGCCTATCGTTAAACCATTAATTGTACTACCCAGGAGCAACGCAATCAATAAGAACTTAAGGCTTAACTGCCCATGCCCAAAAAGCGAGGCGGCCACGAAGTAGGAGACTGATGGCGAGGCAATGGCCGTGCTCAACACGGTAATCGAGGCAGGGCTTAAAAAGTAGGACAGGGCCCCAGCATTCACGATTAAATAATGCCCAAGTGCTGTGAACACACCGAAGTACTCGAGGAGTAGGACGGTAATAATGACAATGAGGAACCTGGGCAGGACCCTCAACGTCACCCTCAAGCTCCGTGTAAAACATGGCTTAAGGCGATTGCCCGACCCATGATTACTCATAAGGGACGGCCCAACCTGGGCGTTAACTATGCGGATACCCCTAACCCTACCATATGCCAGGCCAATCACGGTGTTGAGCACGTACTTAATGTAAAGTAATGCTAAGTAGATCAACCCTATGGGGCCAAGTGCGGCGAGGGCTATGGGTCCCACGTGCAGCAATGCACCCACAGCCCTGAGGTACCCGCTAGCCAGTACGTAAAAAACCACGGCATCCTCACTTAGCAAGCCCCTGGAGTAGTAGTCATAGATGATCATGTGCTCAGCCCTGTAGGCATTAACCATGGCTGAGGCAACGGCAGGAAACACAAAGTCAGGGAGACCCGCAGGTCTCAGTAAAGCCTTAACCGCAGGTCCAGCCCTCCTCAAAAGCCCATACTCATTCAACAAGCACGCCAGAAACAAACCCGCCATGGATGAGACTAGGAACAAGGCAACGTAAATCGCTGCATCCAGGATAAGCGACGCCACACCACCCATTAAGAGGCACTTCGGCTTGAATTATAAAAGGATTATCTTTATAAGTAGGATTTGTATCCTACTTATAAATGCCAAGCATTCTGTTAAATAAAACTAAGGTGATTTGGTCGAGAGATGGAATTTTGGCGCGTATATATTATCAGGAATATCGAGGACTCACCGTGAAGACGCTAGTAATTGAGTTACCAGGGAGAACCCAGGCACTGAGCACAATGGATGGTTTCAGGGAGATATCCTTCGCATGCAATAATTATGCACCGCCTCAATTATGGAAGTGGCTCCATGAGCCGGGCAATAGGGAGACCTACCTCAGGGAGTTACTAAAAGAGCTAGGGCTTCGTCTCGAGGATGGCGCCTGCCTAAGCACCGGCGTCGACATGGATAACGTAGTCGTTAAAACCATGGAACACTCAGGGCTCTGGGTCACATCCTTCGCGACCGCAGGCGTCAAGACAAACGCTATGAGGGCAGGTCTTGATGAGGCGCAATGCGTTGAGGAGGCCGGAAAATTCACGTGTAGGGATAGGGAGGGCACAATAAACATAATACTACTGACCAACGCGAAGTTGACGGCAGGCGCCATGGCTAGGGCCCTAATAACAATAACGGAGGCAAAAGTAGCCGCGCTCCAAGACCTAGACGTAAGAAGCAGCTACAACCCGAAGGTACAGGCAACGGGGACCGGGACCGACAATGCAGTAATAATTTCAGGTTGGGGACCATTAATAACATACACAGGCAGGCACTCAAAGATCGGCGAGTTAATGGCGAAGACCGTATACGAAGCCGTTAAGGAAGCCATAATTAAGAGCAGCGAAAGCCCTGATTTTTAAATTCCGTATAAGGAAATGCTTATAAATAGGATATGCATCCTACCTCGATGCATAGGCAGGAGTTACGTGGACTGTCACGGACTCAATTGGTGGTTGCCACGGTTTTAGTGTTAGTACTCGCCGCAGCCGCGGTATATCTCATAATCCACCATAAGCCCAAGGCCCCAACAAGCGCTCCAGCAACCACCAGCGTTAATGAATTAAGCACATACTCCTCGCCAAATTTCGTAATGTACCCCGTAAATGCAAACACAATAATTATCAATAACTACGGCGAGAACATCACATTGAGTATACCGGTGAAGAGGATCGTGGCCATGAATACGGTGGCCCTCCAGGTATTAATAGACATAGGCGCTAGTAACTACGTTGTCGGCGTTGAGGGTTACGCAACGGAGCTCCCATGGTTATTTGGAAACTATAGTAACTTACCGGCGGTGAGCTCCGGCATGTGGTCAGTCAATTACGAGGAAATAGTTAATCTAAAACCGGACATCGTGATAACCTGGAGTTATATATTACCGCAGGTTAGGCAGAAGCTACAGGCCCTCAATATACCGGCCATTGCATGGGGACCCACGGACAACCTTACATCACTTATATACTTCCTTGGGTTAATAACAAACCATACAGACAAAGCAATGCAATTGATCAATTGGTTAAGTGGTTTAAAGCAGGAACTTAAGACGTACCAGTCGCAGATAAATCAACACCCAAGGGCCTACATAATTTTTGCCTGGGATTACTCACCCTGGCTCGTGGCAGGTAATGGTTCTGACCCATATAGGGTAACCGTGTTGGCTGGATTACAGCCGTGCTTCAATAAATCAATGCAGGTACAGCCCGAGTCCGTTTTACAATGCAACCCAAGTGTCATAATAGTCACCACGTGGGACCTAAACCCACACTCCCCCAACGCAACAACGTACTGCGAGGGCATCATAAACTCCGTGAGGAGTAACCCAGTGTTTAATCAAACGGCAGCCGTTAAGGAGGGCCACATAATAGTCATACCTGGGTACCTAACTGAGGGACCCCCTGGCTACATCACCGCCCTATACATAGATAGCGTGTTGTGGCCTAATGTGGTGAGGGTTAACGCCACGGAGCTCCTCAATCAGTACTTTAGTAAGTTCTTAATAACGGCCGAGCCGGGAGGGACTTGGTTCTGCAGTGGGTGATTTTGTGACCGTAACAATAATAATAAAGAAGCCCAGGCCTGAAATCGAAAGGACGCTTAGGTCTGTGGTGTTAAATATAGTACTCGCCTTGTTAGTGCCCCTTTTATTCGCCTTAGATGTGGTGACCGGCACATATAAGTTACCCATTGCCTGGGTCTACGAGGCATTAATCAATGCGATAGTCCCAATTTTTAAGTTACCGACCGACGCAACCCTCGTGGTACTCCACTTAAGGCTTCCCGAGGCTGTATCAGCCATAATCCTAGGCGCCTCGTTAGCGTCGGCCGGCGCGGTCCTCCAGTCAGTGCTTAGGAATTACCTGGCGTCCACATATACGTTGGGCGTCTCCGCAGCCGCGAGCTTCGGCGCCGCCCTAGCCATAGTGCTAGGCTTCGGAGGCTTTGTGATTAAGTACTACGTACCTGTGATCACGTCACCCTACCTTATAATACCCATGGCATTCCTCTTCTCATCCCTAGCGGCGCTTATGGTATACGCATTGGCGTACCTTAAGGGGGCTACGCCCAGTGTAATAATACTCGCTGGCGTTGCGGTGATGTTCATGTTCTCCATGGGAACCTCAATGCTTCAGTACTTCGCCGGCAACCCCGACGCCACCCACGCCATAGCAATGTGGATGCTTGGTAGCTTAGAAAACGTTAGGCTAAGCTACCTACCCTACATGGCCCTATCACTGCTACCAATAATTTATTACTTGGTGGTTTCAGCAAAGATAGACGCGATTGGGTTGGGTGATGATGTCGCCCATAGTCTCGGTGTTAACGTTAGGGGGCTTAGGCTAACGTTGATTTTATTAACGGCGTTCCAGGCGGCCGCGGTGGTTAGCTTTGTCGGTATTGTGGGCTTCGTGGACTTAGTCATACCGAACATCTCGAGGCTGATTGTCGGCAATAATAACGCTAGGTTGATCACAACATCGACAATCATGGGCGCAGATGTAACGTTAGCCGCAGACATAATATCGAGGGCCCTGGTACCACCGTACGTAATACCGATAGGGATAATACTGTCACTGATTGGCGCACCCTACCTACTGCTCATGGTTATTACGAGGGGTGGTGGGTATGGTCCTTGAGGTTAAATCCCTCGATTGTGGTTACGGGAGGGGGCCCGTGATTAGGGGTGTAGATTTAATAGTCGATGATGGCGAGGTTACGGCATTAATGGGCCCCATAGGCGCTGGTAAGTCCACATTGATTAAGTGCATGCTGGGCGTTGCCAGGAGGTTCAGAGGCTGCGTATGCGTTGATGGTAAGGCATCCACGGCGATGAGTCATAGGGAATGGGCTAGGTTAATAGCATACGTCCCACAGATACCGGAGAGGCCATATGCCATCAGGGTCCTGGACGTAGTTTTACTCGGTAGGCTGCCTCACATGGGGCTTAGGCCAAGTAGGAGGGATTATGAGGTGGCATACGAAATCCTTGAGGAACTCGGTATCTCACACCTGAGCAACAGGTACATTCATGAGTTAAGCGGTGGTCAATACCAACTAGTGCAGATCGCGAGGGCATTGGCACAGGAGCCGAGGGTTTTACTCCTAGATGAACCCGTGACAAACCTGGATTTGAAGCACCAGGTTTTAGTGCTCGAGACATTACGGAAGATCGCCAGGGAGAGAGGCATATCAATACTTATGTCCCTCCACGACATAAACCTGGCACTTAAGTACTCAGATAGGTTGGTGTTCATGAAGGACGGCAAAGTAGTGGCCTACGGCCTCTCACCCTCGACGCTGGGGCCATCAATAATTAAGGAGGTTTATGGCGTCGACACGAAGGTTGTGTGGGTTGATGGAGGACCTAGGGTAATAATTTAATTTCGTACGTATTTGCAGAAATTGAATCAAAATCACCAGTATTGAGGTTTCTCGCTATACCTCACCTTGTCTGGGGGTCGTCGATAAACCTCCATTTCCTGAGCCGATCGCCAGGAGGACTATGCCGAACTCCTCAGCCAACTTATCGCTTATCAAAACCTCCTCCTCAGTAGATGATATCAATACATCAGCGAGTTTAGGACCAACCTCCCTATCGCCAGTAATAACCCAGGCATACAAAGCCTCCCTAACAAGGAACACCCTCACCGGACCACCCGCGGTCCCAACCTCGATTATGCTCGACATGGGCGGTGGAGGGTAGAGCGAGAGCTGCCTAGCCAACGACGTGGGTATGAGGAGCTGCGGACTCTCGGCCTCAAAGCTGCTGTTGACAAGGGCGGAGGTCTCGATAACCTCTTGCGAGGTTTTAGACCTAAGCCTTAGCCTCACCCTCACGGCCATACCTCCACCTCAGGGGATACACATGCCCTAACCTACCCCTCCTCAACCTATATATATGCCCTATCCTCACCCTCCTACCGGTCTCGGTAATAACCCTGCCTCCCTGAGATACTGTCTGGTCCGCGTTCCTCTGTTTTATGTACGACATTACAAAATATATTATTGCTTTTAAAATAATATTAATTTTTATTGGTATTATCAATGATAAACCATGTCCGTAAGGTCACGCAATCTCAGTATATGCGTTGGTGTAAGACGCACATTATATTTTGTAACTACGTATGTAAAAATAATTCATGGGTTTGGTTCCAAAATCTGAGGTGGGACGCGGCAGATTGCTGCGGTTATTAATGAGAGAAAAAAAAGGTCGGGGTCCCCCGAGAATTTTAGAACTACGCTGAGAGCAGCGAGACTATCGGAGATCCGGTGTAAAGGGAGGATTCCTGCTTAAGGATTAGGTTTGAGTGTGCATATTGAGCCTAATGCTAATGGTGCTTTAACTCGCGGTAAGATCGAGGTTCTTCCAACGGGGAGGAGCTTCTTTGCTGTAGACCCAACATTAACATCCACGAAGGCGGCCTGGGAGATTGGCGTTAAAATGACTGAGCATTTGCTTGAGAGGGTGCAGGGCTTTTTAGTAGGTACCTAGGGTTCGTGGGGCAAGTACTGTGGAACAAACCTTTACGGGTAGTGCACAGCAAAGTTTGCGCCTGACGAGGTTTGCAACCAACTTGCGAAGAAGTACGTTGTAGAATTGAAAGAGTAGCTTAAGGAGAATAATAGGTTTGCATTTGCACTAGAAGAGGTTGCTAAAGATGTATAGAAAGGGGTAATACCAAGCAAATAGTGATTCTCAACTTCAAATTCTCCGCTCTAAACTCAATGGTGTTTTAGGAGCGAGATTAGTAAGGTAAGGAGAGGCCGGCATTGAAATAAAAACATTAAAAACATTTTTATAAGTAACAATACCTAAGGTAATATAGTTATGGAGATTGGGTTCCTTATCGGCTTCATCAGCGTTATAGTCACGGTTATTGCGTCTATAGCTAGCTTGGCCTATTGGCTGGGGAGGAAATTCGCTGAGATAAATTATGAGTTTAGATTATTTAAAAACGCCTTTCTGCAATTCAACGAGCTCCTACTCACATTTCTTCATCAAAGAAATGTTTTAGGCGATACCGAGGTGTCGGGTTTAAAGGCGGTTTTAAGGGCTTTACTGCCTCCCACAAAGTCCAAATACTACACGAGGGAGGTTTATGAAAGGCTTGTTAAGCTTCTCGATAAAGACACTAAGGAGTATACCATGGAGGATGTGGAGGCATTTA
>NZ_LCWN02000151.1:0-6395 GCF_002078205.2 Vulcanisaeta sp. EB80 | reverse complement strand
TAGCCGGCGTGACCCAGGACCACTTCCCAACAATAGCGAGGCGTGAGGTGATCAAGGTAATACAGAACGGTGGTGAAGTCATATACATGTCGCCGGAGAGGATCGGCAACTTCGCGCAGGTATCCAATGAGTGGATACCTGTAATACCAGGCACAGACGGCATGGTGATTTGGTCCGTAATACATGAGCTGTTCAAAATGAGGGAGCAGGGGATACACTCAATCGATGAGGACTACCTTAAGTGGTACACGAACGCACCCTGGCTCGTCATAACTAACCCGGACGGCTCAATAATACCACCACAGGCATCCAACGTTGGGTTATTCGCGAGGATGAAGAACAAGAATGGTGACTGGGTGCCAATAGTCAAGGGTAGTGATGGCAACCTCTACCCATTCACCGACATACCCTGGCAAAACGGTGTTGAGCCAGTCCTGGAGTGGCAGGGAACAATAACAATACCAGTATCCCCCGACTCGGACCAAACCATAACACTAAACGTTAGGACCGCCTTCAGCATACTCAAGGAGATAGCACTGCAGGATAAGTGGAGTCCGGAGAACGTTGAGGCCACTTGGGGAACGCCACCTGCTTATAAGATTAGGGAGTTGGCGCAGAAAATAGTGAACCTACTCAACTACGGTAGGGTAGCGGTTAAGGCTAAGTGGACTGATTACCTAGGTAGGGAGCACGATTACTATATCGGTACACCATTCTCGGCATACATAATGAGGGGCATATCTGCGCATACCAACGGTTTCCAGACCGCAAGGGCTTTTGCTCTGTTATTTGCATTAGTTGGTGCCCTAGACACACCAGGTGGGTTCGCCTACAAGTCACCAGCTCCATGGCCTATACCCGACGGTGACTATTGGCCAGCATATATAACCCCACCTGATCCAAGGATGAATATCACACAGGATGACTACAACTCCAACCCAAGCCTATACACTGGACCAAATGGTGAGAAGCTCATTGGGGTTGCGGGTGGTACGATGATTCAGGAGAGGATTCTCAATGATGGTACAGTGCAGATACTAAGTGTTGAGAAGGTTCCATATCCAAAGGCGATACACGTAACCACAAAGGTCATTGTATACACGCCAGACCAAATGGTCGTTGATGAGAATGGGCATCCACTGCTCATTGATAGGGCCTTCAGCTGGGAGTTCCCATTCCCGCTGCATAGGAGTTATACTGCAGTTAACATAGATGCTGGCCTTGAGTGGCCGTACAGGATTGAGTTCCTGCTATGGCACATAACCAACGAATACTGGGACAACGCCTACGACTTAGATAAGGACCTTGGATTACTCAGGATGAAGGACAGTGATGGTAGGTATAGGATACCATTCGTGGCACAAGTTGATACATTCTACGGAGGATCTGTGCCCTGCGTCGACTTAGTGATACCAGACACAACGTTCTTCGAGAGGTACGGCGAGCACAGCCTATTGGATAGACCAACCTCGTCAGTCCATGGACCCGGTGACAACATTGAGTGGCCAATACTACCACCGTTATTTAAGGAGGTTAGGCCGTGGAGTGATGGCGAAATTATACTGGGAGTAGCAGAGGCCACATTTAATGCAGTATGCAAACTCGAGGTACTCATTAAGCTGCTCCTCAGTTTGTGGGTAGTACGACTCAAGTTTTTCGAATTGCTCCTTCTCATCCTTCCTAATCAACCATGGTTTAATAGACCTATGCTTATCGAAGAACTCTGAGAAGTCTGTAGCCACGTCCTTAATTGGCTCGAAGTTACTGAGTGGTTCTATCGTGATCACGTCAGTGCCTAAATCGTAGGGTTTCGTCTCACAGGCAAGCCTTGGTGTTCCATTTATTATCATGCCACAGGAGCCGCATATACCCATCCTACAGCTGTACCTGAAGGATAAGGTAGCATCCACTCCCCACTTTATTTTTAATAATCCATCGAGTACAGTCTCGTGATTTGTAAGCTCAACGCTATACTCCTTCCAATAATAACTACCTCTTTCTGGATCATACCTTTTAACCTTAAATGTGTATGTTCGCCTTATGGGCGCGCTTAAGGGTGGTTTAGTTATAGTCACATTTCCCACAGTTGCTGCTGCAGTTGGCGTATTGGCGGATGCTTGTTGTGAAGACACGTTACTTAATGATCAGGAGTTCATTTATAAGTTCTTCCTTGGAAGAGAATACAATTATTATTTATACATTAAACAATATAGATGTAAAACACCTATTTATGATTATTACGACAGTAGTCGACCGGTGTTAGTCTTATCATCAGTTAATACATAAATACTAGACTATTGGCTAATTCTTAATGACTGAGTATGAGGGTTTTATCACGGACATAATGATTAGGATTGCAGGTGATATAGTGCTTTCGGAAAATCCTGGAAGGAGCATTAGGAGGTGGCGTGAATTCTTCGAGATGTCCCAGGCGGAGTTAGCGGCTAGGCTTGGTACATCGCCTAGCGTAATTAGCGACTATGAGTCTGGGCGTAGGAAGTCACCAGGCTCCCAATTCATTAAGAGGGTTGTTAAGGCATTGATTGATTACGAGCTGGAGAAGGGTGGCCAGAAATTATACATATTGAGTAGGCAGACCGGTGGTGAGAGGTTTTGGGAGGCTATCATCGACATGAGGGATTTCGACAAACCCATAGAGATTGGGGATTTCATAGGCGCCATCGGTGCTACCCTAGCGGTGGCACCTGAGGGTTATGTGGATGTTCATGGATACACCGTGGTTGATAGCCTAAAGCTTGTCCTTGACGTACCAGCGCACGAGTATTTAAAGCTCTATGGAGGAACAACCCAGAGGGCGGCTATCTTCGCCAATGTTAGGTATGGGAGGTCGCCCATGATTGCCATAAAGTCGATGCTCGCGTTCACGAGTATTAGGCCTGCGGTTGTTGTTATGCATGGTGTTGAGAGACCTGATTATTTGGGTATTGAGATTGCCAGGAGGGAGAGGATACCGCTGGCCGTTGTTAATAGGCCTATTGATGAGTTACTGAATGCATTAAGGGGCCTTATTGAGCGTCAGAAGGCTGTTAAGTAATTTTCTAACTCTGTCTTTAAATTCCTCGATGCTTGAGTCATTAACTAATATATAATCAGCCCTAGCTATCAGGTCGCCAAGCCCATACCTTAACTCCCTGGGTATTAAGACGTTATTGATAATATTCGTCCTATTAACGCTTTTAGTGTTGATTATGGGAATATTGAGGGGGTTGGAGGGTGGGAAGGATGGTTCAGGTGATTACGTGATCATTAAGTGATGTTGGTGCTCATTGTCCTTATAACATTACTTAAGGTCCTAATGCCGTCCCTTATTAGGTCAATTCTTATGGATCCAATGCTCAACCTGGCAGTATCAAGTCTACCATCACTTACGTAGAACTTATCACCGGGTACGAAGGCGATTCCCGCCTTTGTGCACTTCCTCAATAAATGCCAAGCGTTGATTTTTGTGCTTATGAAGGCGTAGAATCCGCATGATGGATTGAACATGAGAGAGCCAGGTAAGTAATGATTCAAGGAATCAACCAATTCCCCAAGCTTCCTGGAATACAACCCACGCGCCTCATCAATAACCCTTTCGGCAACACCCCTCCTTAATAGGTCATAAACCAGGTATTGGGTCAATGTTGATGAGGCGAAGTCGTGTTGCTCGAGCTTCTCTAAATTATTACGTAAAGCACCACCAACCACTACAAAGCCTATTCTAAAGCCGGGCCCTAGAACCTTCGATAGCGTTCCAACGTATATGACATCATCATTAACAGACTTAAGTGATGGTTGTGTGTTTAGGTAAAGTGATGTGTATGGGTCGTCCTCTATGATCTTGAGATTATACTTCTCGGCTATCTCGAGCAGATGCTTTCTCCTATCCCTGGATAAGGAAACGCCTGTTGGGTTGTGGCAATTAGGTATTGTATAGATAATGCCAGGTCCATGCTTCCTAACTAGGGACTCTAATTCCTGGGTTATCATACCCTCATCATCCATGGGAACTCCGATTAACCTAGCTCCCTGAAATCTCATGGGGGCTACGGTTTCGACAAAGGTAGGGTTCTCTGTGTAGATAACGGTGCCCCTCCTAATCATTAATTGCGATAATAGTTTAATTGCGTGCTGGGCACCAGCCGTCACTATTATATCTCTCCAGCTAGCCCTTATGCCTAACACCCTGCTTAAGTACTTAGCCAATTCAATACGTAGTTCCTTTAAACCACCTGCACCCGGGTAAGCCAGTATTAGCGTTCCATACTTTTCATAAACATTCTCGAAGGATCTACGTACCTCATCTATGGGTAATACCGTAACATCAGGTGCACCGCTTGCGAAGTTATACGTAATACCCCTCCTCGCCAATCTACTCACCAGCTCCACAGGCGACCAAGAAAGCCTCATTAAATTCAGACGAGTTAAGTTATTATTTTAGTTCTACCTATGCTCTTCCTGCCACCTCTTCATTGCCTCCTTCCTCGCTCTATAAAACTGCACTATCGAGAATATTATCAGGGCTAGGAATATGATGAAGATCGCGTATGTAAGCCATATCAGGGGTTGCGTTATGGTTGGTTTTCCAAAGGTTATCAATATGGGTATTGGCACTATTGGGAATATGACAATGGCACCACCAACATTAGAGGATGGGGTCGAAGATACCCCAGCCGCTATTGCGAGCACTATGGCTATTATTGGTATCAATACGGCGAGGATTATCAATAAAATACCAAGCTGATACAACATCTAAGGCAGAGAAATGTGGCCATGGATAAAGAACCCAATACTGGATGTAGGTCCCGTAGGCAAAGAAGGCGCAAACATAATTAATTGTTTATTATAATTTAAATAACTGTTTATTAAACGTTTAATTAACTATAAATACTCAAAGCCTACAGAACCCACGTGACTGAAACCATAAGCAGGGAACTTAGGAGGGATGCTACGGGCTTCCTCGGCTCGTTGTATAATTCATTGGCTGGGCAGGCGCCGGCTTATAGCATTGCAGGTGGTGCTGCATTCATAATGAGCTATGCATACGCCGCCTCACCGTTGGCAATGCTACTAACATTACTTGGCGTCTTAGCAATAGTTTACTCAATATTCGTGATGGCACGCAAATACCCGCACGCCGCCAGTTTCTATGCTTATGTAACAAATACATTGAACTCCAAGGTTGGTTTCTTCAACGGTATTGTTTATACGGTGTTCTACAGCATAATTGGTGTTGGTTCAATAGCCATAGCCTTCGCATACCTCGGCACCGAGGGCATGTACGCAATCACCGGCCACCCGATAAACCCATTAATCCTACTCCCAATACCCATAGTCCTTGCCCTAGTACCCGCAGTGCTCGGCATAAGACCTAGCATTAGGACTGAAATGACACTAACAAGCATTGAGATTGCAATTCTCCTATTATTCGTAGTACTATCCTTTGCGGCAAACATAAATAGGCTCTCCATATTACCGTTCACGGTGCAGGGCACATACCAAACAAGCCCAGGCGGTATCCTAATGGCATTATCGGGTGGGTTGGTCTTTGCCATAACCTACTTCATGGGTTTCGAAGTTAGCACGCAGATTTCCGAGGAGGTTAAGGACACCAGGAGGAGCGTGCCGACAAGCACCCTTTGGGCTACAGTACTCATGGGTGTGCTGTACATACTCGTTACATACGCCATAATACTCAACATTGGTTACTCACAATCATCAATTAATAACTTCGTAAATGAGGTTGAGGGCATGGGGCCAAACCCCGTATACACACTAATCGGTCACTACCTGGGTGAGGCTGGTCTCATATTGTTTGCAGTAAGTGTGATGCTCAGTGTGTTCGGTTGTTACCTGGCCACACTGAATGCAACGGCTAGGATGCTCTACGGCATGGCCAGGGATGGGTTACTACCCACGTGGCTTACAGAGACCCATCCAAGGTATAAAAGCCCGCACAAGGCCCTTTACCTAAGCACTGCAGTCGCAATAATAACGATAATGCTCGCGTACTTGGCATCATACATAAGCGGTTACTACAAACCAATTGCACTGACCTATAACGCAATGGAATATGCATATGCAATTGACTCGCTATATTACGTACTCAGCCTATTATTAATAGCCGTCGGCGCACTCAGGGTCACAACATGGCGTGGTAGGGTCGCGATAGCCATTGGTGCCGCGCTGCTTGCCATAACATTCTACTACTCAGTAACAGGCATGGCATACCTGTACATATTAATTGCATCCATATTGTTGATAGTTATTGTTGAATTAACAATATTGAGAAACAAGTTGGATAAAATCAAGATAACCACATGCCCCTACTGTTGATGCAAAAATTTAACTTCGGCATAGTCGATAATAAAATGAATCAAAATGTACGATGCCTA
>NZ_LCWN02000022.1:0-28141 GCF_002078205.2 Vulcanisaeta sp. EB80 | reverse complement strand
AGGGTATTTTGTTTATTTTTGTTTGGTTTGTTATTGTTATTGTGGCTATGTATGAGTTCCATGGCGTTTCTATGTAGTTCATGGTATTGCCGTTGGTGTCTATTCCAGCCAGTGTGTAGCCATTGTATGGCTATATTATGAGTGTTATTGTTGTGTTAATGGGTAGCGCGAGGTTATTACTCACTAGTCCATTGAGCATTAATGAGCTCATTGGGAGCTCGGGTTTGTTTATGAGCATTATCAAACCACCACCATAACTCATATTCAAACCAACACCAACCATTGATCCACAACTAATCAGAACAGTCACGTAATTGGCACCATTACTCAACGTAATCTCGTTAGAAGGCTCATAGGTTATTGAAGGACTGGGGCAGTTACCGACCGAGGAAGCATTGGGAGACACCAGTACCAGGCCAATCAGGAAAAGCAGGGCCAACTGCTTGGAGCCGGTGCCATTATAAACGGCATACCAATTATCGGATGCATTAGCCATTAATAAATTAGAGTTTTAGAGTTACATTTAATTGAAAATGAATCAAATAAACATATAATGCAATGTGTTTCTTGTTATCTCTTCATTTAGGGGTATGGTTTGATTTCACGTATTAGGTCTTTCTCGGTGATTATTCCCATGAGTACTCCCCTCTCGACTACCGGTAGGGAGCTTACGTTGTTTCTCCTCATTAGGTCTATGGCGTCTATTACTGAGGCGCTGGGGTCTATTGTCACTGGGTTGTGGCTCATTAGGGATGTGATTGGGTAGCTTTGGTCGATGTTTCTCCCTGCCTCGAGTTGTTTCAGGGTGTACCTTAGTATGTCTCTGATGGACAGTATGCCCATTACCCTATTGCCCCTCGTTATTACGAGATGACGAATTTCATGCGTTGCCATGCTCTTGATTGCATCGCTTATCGTTGATTCCGGACCCAGGGTTTTTGGGTTTTTGCTCATTATGTCAAACACCCTACGTTGTTTAAATAATTGGCTGGGTAGTTTACGCACGATATCTCTCTCGGTGATTATACCCACCACCTTATCACCATCGAACACTAATGCTGCATCGGCATTCGAATCTATCATGCGCCTCACCACCTCGCCAACATAGTCGTTGGATAGTGCCTTAACGTAACCCGTGCCAACCATGATGCCTCCAACAGAGCCACTCAATACCTGCTGTCCCTCCTTATCGATACCCTTAATCGTGCTTAAGGCCGTGACCATGCCTATTATGGAGTTACTCCTGGTGATTGGTACGTGCCTAAAGTCGTGGTTCACCATGAGCCTTATTGCGTCGATAACCTTTGCATTGTCTTCAAGTGTTAATACGCGTGAGGTCATGATTTCCCTAGCGAGTATTGGCATAATTACTCACATTATATAGCTGTAATTAAATGTATTTATGCATTATTGCGTGGTGATGGTTAGTAAGATTTACCTCTTAAACCCCTAAACTTTTAATAAAATGGCGTTAACTTATCGTAATGTTGAGGGAGTTAAAGGTCAATATATTGGGTCCTGTACACCTTCCAGAGCTTCCCCGCGAGTTCCAGGATACGATGGTGAAGTTTGGCGTGTTCAGGGTGTTTATTGGTGGTTCCTGGATAGACTTCGGTAGTTACATGCCCGTGAAGTCTCCGGTAAATAATGAGGTTTTTGCGTATGTGAATAAGCTGGAGCCCGAGCACGTAGATGCGGCTGTTGAGAAGCTTCATAGTTCATGGTGGTCATTGAAGGGCATACCTGCGCATAAGAGGGCTGATTTAATAATGAAGGTTGCTGATTTCATTAGTGAGTACAGGAGCCTGTTCAGGGATGTCCTGGTTCTCGAGGGCGGCAAGCCCATGGGTGAGGCTGAGGGTGAGGTCCAATCTACAATCGATAGGTTAAGAATGATTCATCAGGACCTGGGTAGGTTACTTGATGTTGGTATACCTGGTGAGTATGGCGCCGGTACTGAGAATAAGTACGCAATAGTTGTTAGGGAACCTGTCGGTGTTGTTGCAGCCATAGCGCCATTCAATTACCCACTATTTACACCCATGGTTAAGGCGGCAACGGCGTTGCTGGCGGGTAACCCAGTGATCCTTAAGCCGTCAAGCTACACACCAATCATGGGCGTGTTAATTGCTAAGGCCTTTGAGTACGCAGGTTTGGGGAACTATTTTGCCCTAGTCACGGGCCCTGGTGCCAGTATTGGCGATGCCCTGGTGATGCACCCATTGGTTAGGGCTATATCACTTACGGGTAGTACGGAGACGGGGTTGAGAGTCCTCAGGATGGCTGGCTTGAAGAAGTTACAGCTGGAGCTTGGCGGTAAGGCACCGGCGATAGTTCTCGAGGATGCAGACCTGAGGTTGGCGGCTAATAAGATAGCCACTGGTTCCCTACGCCTGTCAGGGCAGAGGTGTGACGCCATCAGTAGAGTCATAGTACTGGATAGCGTGGCAGACGAGTTTGTTGAGTTATTGATTAAGGAGGTTGAGGGTTGGGTTGTCGGTGATCCCAGGGATCCCAAGGCTGCGATGGGGCCGTTAATCAGCATTAATGCTGTGGAGAGGGTGCACTCAATGGTGGATGACGCATTGGTGAAGGGTGGAAAACTAGTGCATGGTGGTGGTTATTGGCTAACATACCATGAAGCCACAGTCGTTGATCACGTGGATAGAAGGGCTAGGCTTGCTGTTGAGGAGACCTTCGGTCCCGTGATACCCATTATTAGGGTTAGGGATGTTGATGAGGCCATTGAGGTGGCTAACGAGGTTAGGTACGGGTTAGACGCGGCAGTCTTCGGTAAGGACATAGACACTCTCTGGCGTGTGGCTAGGTCAATCGAGGTTGGTGAGATTACAATAAATGACTTTCCACGCCACGGTCTTGGACTCTTCCCATTTGGTGGGGTTAAGGACTCGGGCATTGGCAGGGAGGGTGTGGGCTTCTCAATAGAGGATGTAACCGAATTGAAAACAATCGTGATATCATTGCATCGGTGATTCACGCATCGATCACATCCACGAAGGAAGAAATCTTAATGCTAAGGATTAAGGTGAATAATGATTGTAATAGCATTTGTTGGTCAGTCCCTGACCCACCAATCATAGGTTCAGTTGCCGCTTCTCATCACGTTAAGGAGTAATGGATTAAATAAAATTAAATAATTTTTGCCGTATTTATGATTGTGGAGAGGCTTGCTAAATCCTTAATGGTGCTTTCTAAGGATGGAGTCTTCACCCGCGAATCCCTTGAGAGATTAAGTGGTCTAGGTGGTTCGATCGTTGAATCTTTCCTTAATGAGTTGTTGAGTGATGGTGCTATTACTAGGGTAGGTGAGGGCTATAGGGTTAACATGAGACCTCACGCGCTGATTAGGTATTTCATGAATAAGGGATTGAGTGTTGACCTTGAGGAAATAAGCGGCTTCCTTCCCTGGGATGAGTTCGAGGCCTTGATAAGGCTTATTTTTGAGGAGTGGGGGTTCAGGGTCGTCAGTAGGCTCAGGGTCCCCGTCGTTGGTACCAGGGTTGAGTTTGATGTCATTGCCTATAGGGAGCCAAGGGTCTTACTGATAGAGGCTAAGCGTTGGAGGAGGGTTTCTGGAAGCTTGTCCGCTATCGTTAAGAGGCACCTTGAGAAGGTCGAGTTGGTGTCTAGGGGGCCAGAGGTTTTGATGAATAGGTTAGGGGTTAGGTGGGGTGAGGCCTTGTTAATACCCGTCGTTATTACCTGGCATAAGGCTGGCATGAGTATGCTTGAGGGTGTACCTATCGTGAGTATTTACCAGGTTAATTCATTCATAATGGAGCTTGATGGTATCGTTGATTACGTAAGGGCATTCAGGGTTTCCTGGAGGCATCTTTGATCCTGGCATAGCAATCTGGGCAGGCATAGACCTTGAACACCATGCCCAACTCCTTAACCTCATAATCAACTATGTAGTACTCCCTAACCCTCCTTAGGCAGAAGAAGCATATAACGCCCTTATTACCAACCCTCTTCATTACCCTGACTCCTCCGTCTCCTCCTCGCTCTTAAGCATAACGGTCATGCTCATTAATTGATCAATGTCTGGGTATAAGCTTTCTATTGTCTGCGTTTCTCTATATAACCATGTACTAACCGTAAGTAGTGCAGCACTGATTAGGTACATTGTTGATGAGAGCCCGACGTATGCATTAACACCCACTAATAAGTACGTGCTAGTTGGGTTGCCGTCCAAGTATATGGGTGTTGGTATGGGTAATGCGAATATTAGGGAGAAAGCTAGCATTAGCATTACTCCAAAGATGAGGGGGTCGGATATGCTGAATTTAACATTTCTTCCTCTGACTAGTATTACCATGGATATCACGATACCCACGAAGACAAGTATTGGTGATAAGTAATCAATGGAGTCCAGGAATTGGGAGTAGCCCTTAATGGGTGTTAGGGTTAATGAGCCATTAATGTCGTTAACTACCAGTTCCATTCCAGGTGTTACGTTGACGATTTTACTTATGCCTGGCAAGGGTGGGCTCGTTATTATTGGTATAGTTATTCTTATGCTTGACATCACAAGGATAATTATACCAATCACGATGAACGCAATTGCTACTTTTCTCATTACCTATCGCCCAGAATTTTCCTCCTAAGTTTTAAGGTTTTCTCTATCAACTTCTAATGAATTGGTATTTCTCGCACCCATAATACTGCTCCTAATGACTCCCTTGAGTTGATAGACAAGCGAGTAATCACCGTCAACCCACCTCCTAATTCCATCAAGTAATGCATCGACAGGGTTCCTCGTAAATAATGGCTCAAGAACCTTCCTCATGCTATCCAAGCGTCTTATTACGTTGGATGGGTCTGCAGAAATCGTTGTAAAGTCATAAACACGGGCAATGGGTATTGCGGAGAGCTTTGTTGACCAATGGAGTGATAGTGGGACCCTATACATCCTAACCTTAAGCATCGTATTTCCGCCTATCACAACATCATCACCAAGCCTCTGGTATAATTCCATGGACTTCATGCTCCTATGCACAACCTCATTAACAACATCAACCAATGCCCTCAAATCCTCAGGGTTGACCTCCCTCGACAACATTGATATCACCTTAAACCCATTCATGCCGTCAAAAATTACGGCATTGTGCACAAGCCCCAACTGCTCAAAGGTTATGCGTACCGCCGTTGTTAATAGGTCCATAAGCTCGAGACCCCTATCACTCATCCAAACGCCCTTACCGCCCTTAATATCGATTATGACCATATCGATACCCCTAGACGCGGCTGCGTTAACGGAGGCCATGAAGTCCACACCACCCAGCTTCACGTACTTTATCAACTCATCCTTAGTGCTAAGTATTATTGGCAACTTACTACCGTCCTCATGCTTAACCCTAGTCATCAGCATTGCGGAATCACCAACCTGCCTAATTACTGCGGCCTTCCTACCGCTCAAGAACTTCATCATTAGATCACCCACAATATCGTAATACTTAATGGGCCTGACCGACGGCTTTAGTACCATTGGTATCAATTTCTTAGGCATTTCTATCACCCGGCCTATAGTAGTAGGTGAGTTTGCCAAGTATCCAGTCCCTAATCACAGCTATGGCCGCCTCCCTAATATTTACCTTACCGCCCCTCATTAACAACCCCCTCCTTCTACCAACCAACTCCAATAGTTCCATTGGATCCTCGGAATCAACGCCATACCTCTCCATAAATGCCTTGGGGTTGAATGACTTAATTCTCATTATTAACTTTATCGCTGGTACTACAGGGTCATCAAGCTTCGACGGGTCTATCGCGCCCTTAATGACTAATAAGGCTTCATCCTTAACTTCCTCAACAGGTACTACACCCGGCGTATCTATTACTATCAACCACTGCTTAGCCCTAACTATTTGTTCGCCAATTGTCCAACCAGGTACTGGGCTTGTTTCAGCCACATGCCTACCCTTTAGGTAATTGATTATTGTTGATTTACCCACGTTTGGGTAACCAACCACGGAAACCCTCACCGGAAGCCTGGGTGCGTACCTCTTGATATTAACAATCAACTTCCTAGTTCCAAGCCTACCCCTGGCGCTTATGAACACCGTGGGGTAATCCCTCTCGAGGAATCTTCTCCATTCCTTAAGCACCTCCATGGGCACTAGGTCGGCTTTGTTGATAACCATCATTAACGACTTCCCCAACCTATTAACGAGATCCTCCAGTCTCCTATTCCTTGTCTCGACAGGATCCCTCGCATCAATAACCTCAAGCACTAAATCGCTCATTTCGAGAACGCTCCTAACCCTCCTCCATGCCTCCTCCTGACTAACCCTACTCATTCAAGTGAGCTATGTTTTTGCAATAATGTTTATAAACATAAAACGTACTACAATAACGTGGCCTTTGAGAGGCCCATCCCATCACGTCTTACATTGTTGAGGCTTAGGAATCAGGAGAGACTTTATAGGAGCATTAAGAAGACTGTTGAGGATGCTAGGAATGCCACGATACAGAGAATCAGGGCTATAATACCCAAACTCGAGTCCGCTAGGAAGAGTGTTCATGAGGAGTTGGGCAAGACATCCTTGCTGCTTAGGGCAGCAGTATCGAAAATGGGTATTGAGGATTATGGAAAGTTGAGCGAGTCTGTGAGGCCCACGGTAGATGCCGAGTTCACCGACCTGGTTATGGAGGGAATAAAGTTCAGGGGGTTAGAGTTTAGGGGTGTCACAAGTCCTAATTACGGCATTTTCGCAATACCGCCGGAGCTGGATAGCGCCTTATATGGCATATACAGCAACTTTAGCATAGTTTCGGAAATGATAAACCTAGAGAACCTATTCTACACATTACTTGCGAGGGTTAGGGAGTACCAGAGGATGGTTAATGCCATAGACAATGTGCTGCTTCCCAGGATAACAGAGAGCGCCAGGTTTGTTAGGCTTAAGCTCGATGAGGATGAACGTGAGGAGTTCGTTAGAAGAATAGTCATTAATAGACTCCTGGAAACGATAGGTAGGAGGTAAGGGTTAGCAAGGTTTAAATAATCGCAGTATTGATTACGTTTTAGTGAAGACAGGAGGGATGTGCGGATCCATGACGAGGGATTTGAACGCGGATCGCGCACCCTCCTACATCCTGGTGGTTACACATGGTTATTAACATCAAGAGAGTTGTTCTTCTCTATATAATTGAGTTATTAATGTTAGTAGTGCTTTCCATAATAGGGTTCTATGTAGGTCCCCTGTTCATAAGCCAAACCGCAATTAATGAGTTAAGGAGCGAGTTAATGGGCACCGTTAACCTGGGTCCCAACTTCATATTCCTACATAATCTCGTTATAGATACCTTAATGGCGATACCCATCATCGGCCCACCCATCTTCGTACTTGCCCTGGTAATGACGGGGTTCATACTCGGTGTATATGTGGCGTTCACAATAAATTCGCCAATAGCCCTAGTCTTCGCCCTGGTGGTAACCATGTTTTTCCCGCATGGAATAATAGAGTTAATGGCATACGCCTTCTCCACAACGGGCTCTCTATTCCTGACAGGTAGGGTTATTAGGTCCGTACGTAGTACTAGTTCTGTTGCCAGGAATGACTTTATTGTATTGCTTATTTATTACGCAATATCAGTCCTACTCCTATACGTGGCTGCCAACGTTGAGTATTTAGAAATAGTTAAGTTAAGTGGTGCCATAAGGGGCTTGATTGGGTAATACAAAGATGAATTAGCCGGTGATGTTTTGATACATGAATTTCTGGGTAATTAGGTTTTGGATGAATACGGGCAGTTGCAGGTCATTAATTGTACTATCATAAGCGCTGGTCAATGAGTTATAACCTAGTATAAATATTATTGGTGAATTGATAGGGGAGGTACCAATTAAGGGGTTTGGTGTGTAGTATGGAGGTACGTAGTACGCGTTGAGCGTAAGTCCAACAAGCCCCTGATACCTGGAGTTCATGACAAGATCCTCATACTTACTTACACAAGTCGATGCGTTAATACTTATTCCCAACTTATTGAGTAGGCTCTGTATCTCGGCAGTACTAGTTAGGTTGGCAATGTTCGTTACGTTGGATCCCACGTAGGAACCAACCTCCTTAAGGAATAATAGGGCGTAATCCCTATTGGTGGAATTATAATAGAGACAGTAGGCTACAGAGGCCACATTGAGTTCCGCAATGGTTAATGGTGATGAGGTTGGAGATGATGTGGTCATGAACGAAAATACATTAAAGGCTATCTCATATTGCACAAGGCCTGAGCCAGCGGTACTCAATATATAGTTTGTGTTAAGTACTGTAAAGTTTGTGGCCGGCGGCATGACCGGGTTGTATATTATCAATACCTTAATGGGCGCGGTGCTTGGTCCATAAACAAGGCTGTAGTTAGTGAATAAGCGGTAGAATGAAGATGCATTATCTAGTTGGAAGTATGGTGGCCATGCAACAATGGAGACTTGGTACGGGCCAGTACCGACAGGTAGCGCCACAATCGTTGTTCCCCTATGCAGTGTTGATGGTGGTGCTATGAACTTGGTGAGTATGTAGTACGTAAGCACCGCAGCTAATACGAGTGCTAAAGCCAGTATTGCAAAACCTATTGCCTTATTAATGTCCATCCCGTAAAATCGAGTATCTAGTTTATTAAGGATTACTCACTGATGAAGACTCGCACAGTGTGGGTTTTAGAGAAATGCTTAAATTAGTGATGGTTCCACGATTAGTCAATGGCAATACCCAGGGTTGAGAGACCAAAACCGGCACTGTATGGACCCAGTGTGCCGGTGTGTACTTCATGTGGTAAGCCGATTAAGCCTTACGAGAGGGCAACCCACTTCCTATGTCCAAACTGTGGTAAGGCTGAGATCTGGAGGTGCGAGCATTGCAGGAGGACTGGCAATCCCTATAAATGCCCTGTGTGTGGTTTTGAGGGACCATAATAAAGGGTGTAGATCCTAACTCCTCCAATCACTAAACGGTCTTGGGAATAACTCTTTGAGGCTATGCCGTATTACTTCGTTACCATGCACGATGATCACTTCCTCTACACCAAACTCGCTCATAACCTGGAGACATGCACCACAGGGATATATTGGCTTATCTAGATTTGAGGTTATCACTATGGTCTTTATCCTCCTCTCGCCATTAGAGACGGCGTTGAATATAGCCACTCTCTCAGCGCACACCGTAAGTCCTAAGGATGCGTTCTCAACGTTGACGCCGCGGTACACCCTACCCTCCGGTGTTATTGCGAGGGCGCTAACCTTAACGCCACTGTATGGTGCGTATGAGTACTTTAAGCCTTCTTTAACCATGCTCATCCACTCACTGAGCATCATCTAAACAAAGCCCTAACTACCCCTTTAAGTGCTGTACTGTTTTATGGTGCTGGGCAATAATGAATTTAAGTAACCCATATTATACCGTTAATTGGTGATACCGTTGAAGCATGCCGTAATAGTTGGTGCGAATAACGTGAGTATCGAAGTAGCTAGGATGCTTGCAGATAAGTACGAGGTCAGGATTGTGGATTCGAATGAAGACGCCTGTAACAAGGCATACAAGACCCTTAAATCAGCAGCCATGGTATATAAAGGCGACCCAAGCGATGAAAATGTGCTTAATGAGGTTGGTGTGGATAGGGCAGAGCTCTTCCTAGCTCTTTCAGAGGATGATAAACTAAACCTTGAAGCATGTAGGGTGGCCAAGAGGAGGGGTGTTCCGCTGATCATTGCGAGGGTTAATAATAGGGATATGGAGGGTTCGTTCAGGGAATTGGGTGTGGCGATAGTTAATGTGGAGAGCCTGGTTTCAGATAATATAAAGAATTTAGTCTTAAGTGATGTCGCCAGGGTATTAACCGTAGACCAATCAACAAATTTGGCCTTCGCCATTGTACGCATTGGGGAGAATTCACCCATGGTGAATAGGCAAATTGGTTATTTAGTTGAGAATTATGATATCACCATTCCCTACGTAATAACGGCAGGTGGCGCTATTAAACCAGGTAATGATTACATTATCGAGAGCGGTATTGAGCTGGTGATTGTTGGCACCCTGAGTAATGTTGAGAGATTCATTAATGAAGTATCAACTGAGTAATTGGTTTATTGTTGATATCTATTATTGCCATACCTCCTCTCAATCTTCGGCATTAATTTGAGTACCCTATCGAGTAATGAGTACCTTACCTCATCAACGGTCCTCAGGTCCTTATAAGCGCCCCTGGCAATCAACTCGATATAATCATCCTCTATTGCGGCTACATCAACACGAGGATCCTCTATACCCAACTGCTCCATGTACCCCTTTAGTTCAGCACGCAAATCCTCAATTAACGAGTCATCCCTAGGCACCTTAAAGGGTATCCTAATCTCAATACCCTCCGTTGGTGGTACTCTCTTTATAACGTTCTTCATGATTAACGTATAGGGGACATAAACAAGCTCATTACGCGCACTCCTTATCACCAAACCCAATGGTGTCTGCTTAATTACGTAACCCTTTATACCCATGATCTCCACGTGATCCCCAACATCAAGCGTGAAATCCCTAACCAACCTACCAATCTTGCCCGTGAAATACTCCTCAATTATCGGCCTCATGCCGATCACGAGGATTATGGCGACAATAATCAATAGGGCGCCAACAATCAAGTACTGCCTATAGACATAGGCTATAGCCGATAATATGGTCACTATCAGGATTATTCTGAATATGAAGCGTGCGTTCTCAACATCGCCCTTCCTGGCGATCTTCACGAATGCCTTGACGATCTTATCAAAGACGTAATCAAGTAGTAGGTATACGAGTATCGCGGCAACAATTAGTATTAAGGCTTCCTTTATTGCACTCCAGATCCAGTTCGGTATGAAGCTACTAATCTCCGCAACAACCATATGGCAAGGACATACATAAGCATGTACTTTAAAACCTAACGGAGCTTCAATGCACAACAAGCACGGGCTTGTTGGCGTACCTAACAACCTTCTCTGACACAGAACCGAGTAGGAACCTCGTTAATCCCTTCAATCCCCTAGAACCAACTATTATGATGTCCACGTTAAGTCTGTTTGCCACATTTATTATTGTCTCGGCGGCGTCAGTACCAACCTCAAGTAGTGTCTCTGCATCAACACCGGCATTCTTGGCATTCTCGAGTGCTTTATTTAGGAGATCCCTGCCCTGCTTTTCCATGGTTTCTATCAATGATGGGTACATGGTTGAATCCGGTGCGATGGCTATTTTGCCCTCCTCAATAACGTGGAGAATATATAGTTTGGCGTTGAAGCTCTTGGCGATGCCTATTGCATACTCGAGCGCCTTATCCCCAGCCTTAGATCCATCATAACCAACTAAGATCTTACTTATTAACTGCACACAAACCTTGCATGCAGACCTTAATAAACATTAACATTAACCTAGTGATAAGAGAGGGCAAGCCTTGTCCCTCAGGGTGGAGGGAGGTCAGGGTGATTCATCGCCTTACTACCCTGGTAGATAGCGTACGTATTACAAATAGGCCTTAACTCACACCTCATGCATAGCAGTGGATCTGGTGGTTCAACAGGCCATCCCTGAAATGACTCTAAGCTCTTTAATTCATTAAGTACTCCCCCGTACTTTTTCAGTAATGTCATTACTGGTAGTGGTTTGACGTTCTTCATAGTCACCAAATACGCCTCTCTAATCGTTATACCCGCATCCTCGAGCATTAACATATACGACACAACCTGCTTCAGATACCTTTGCTCCCTCTCCTCATTCAGGTTCCACGAGCTCTTAAGCTCTATCAACCCCCAAATCTCCTCACCATCAAACTCACGCATATACACTATGTCCGCCCTACCTGACGTGTCCACGGTCTCTATCCCGCTTTCAACCTCAACATGTATCCTGGGATTCACAACCTTAAACCATTCCTGGTAAAGATCGTGGATAGCCCTACCCCTAGCCAGATTCCTCAAGCCCTCCATGTTGGTTATGGTACCAAACCTAAGACGTATTAGGGACTTGACAATACAATCGTAACTAAATAATGACGGTGTTGCCCTACCCGTCGGCTCATCAACGAGGTATAAATCGTCGCCTATAATCCGCGCACCCCTAAGCATCTCGTTTAGGTACTCCTCCGTTTTCCTAGCAATCCTGTCCTCATCAATAACCTCAGCGATCGGCTTAACCACAAGTTTAACCATGTACTCAGGTTAAGTGCTTGGGCTCCTTTATAAATTCATTAATTATGTTAATTTACGTCGATAATTAATGGCTTACTACTTTAAAATCGGAATAACTGTGTAGGTGCCGTATGGTTTACGTAGGTATTGATGTTGGAGCCACATTCATTAGGGTTGGTTTGGTCGATGAAGGTGGGAGCGTTATTGATAAGTTGAAGGTTAGGCAGCCTTCGAGTGGTGATGAGAATACCGTGGCTGAGGTTATAATAAAGGCGGTGAAGAACCTAGCCAGGTCTAGGTCCATTGCCGGTATAGGGATTGGCTCAATAGGCCCTCTGAATCTCAAGAGTGGTATTGTGCCACTGGCACCCAATGCCCCAATCAAGAGGTTTAAACTCGTTGAGCCAATTATTAGGGAGTTCCGGGTACCTGTTGTCTTGGGTAACGATGCCATGGCTGCCGTATGGGGTGAGTACGTATTCGGCATTGGTAAGGGCATTAGGAACCTCGTCTACATAACATTTAGCACCGGGATAGGTGCTGGCGTCATTGTTGATGGCCACCTCCTCATTGGCAAGGATGGTAATGCCCACGAAATAGGGCATGCGGTAATTGACATAGACTCGAATATACAATGCGGTTGTGGTGGTTATGGACATTGGGAGGCCCTGGGCTCAGGGGCTAATGTGCCTAGGGTAATTAAGGAATTCATTAAGGGTAAGACGTATAGATCAAGGCTTCACGAGAGATTGTCGAGAAACGAGTATGTGAGTACTGAGGAAGTTTTTCAGGCTTATTATGATGGTGATGAGTTGGCAAGGGACTTCATAGACAACTTCCTAATGAGGGTTCATGCGGCAGGTATTGCAACGGTCATGAATGCCTACGATCCAGAGCTTATAGTTTTGGGAGGCTCCATGGCATTGAATAATAAGGAATTGTTCAGGGCTGGTATTGGGAGGTACTTGGGTAGGTACTTAACCGTTAGGGCTGCTAGGATTGAATTCACAGAGTTTGGTGACGACATAGGCATTGTGGGCGCAGCCGCGTTGGTATATAAGGTACCTGACTCACTTAGGGAGTTTGTTGAGGGATACAATAAGTACTTGCAATAAGCATTAAAAACCAGGTTGATCATCAAAGGCGTGCCTGATGTTGTCATAATTGGTGCGGGTCATAATGGGCTAATCGCAGGCATCGTACTTGCTAAAGCGGGTCTTGATGTTTTGGTCCTTGATCAACTACCGTGGCCTGGCGGTATGGCTGGTTGGCACGTAATAGGTGGTGTGGAGGTCCCCATAGGTGCGTATGTACTCGGTTTAATACCAACGGACCTAATTAAGGAGTTAGGCATAGGCATTGAGCAGTACAAGCCAGACCCAATAGCGGTGTACGTCAAGGATGGAGAGCTTGTCAGGTGGTGGAGGGACTTCGATAAGAGGGTTGAGGAGTTCAACAGGTGGGGTCTTGGTGATGATTTAAGGGCTATGTGGAATGAGATAGTGAAATTCCACGAAGTTCTGCGTAAGTATTTATTTAGAACCGAACCACCCAGTAGGGATGAGCTGCTTAACGACCCAGTACTCAATGAGTTCCTTAAATTGAAAAGTAGGGATTTCCTGGGAAGGTACTTACCTCACGACTTCTGGGACATGTTCATATTCGAACCATACCTTGATCAACCAGCCTTCATGGTTGGTTACTACAACCCAGCCACGGACTGGTACTACCCGGCCAAGGATGGCGAGGTTGGTATGCAGGTGTTTGCCCGTGAGTTGTATAGGGCTGCGATTAGGAGTGGCGTTAGGGTAATGCTTGGGTTGGGGGTTAGTAAGATAGTGATTGAGGGTGGCAGGGTTAAGGCTGTTGTTACTGATGATGATAGGACCATAGAGACTAGGGTCGTCCTATCCACGGCGAGCCCTGTGAACACGATACTCGAGTTGGTTGGTGAGGAGTATTTCGACAGGAGCGTTACCGATAGGCTTAGAGGTGTGATGTTTGGCGGTGCGTATAGAGTTGCTTTGGTTTATGACGGAGAGATAAGGTTGAAGGGTGAATTGGATAGATATAGGGAATCAATACTTCAGTTACCTTTTGGTGAAACTGTGATACGAAACAACTACTTAATAGTTACGGGCCTACCCTCTAGGGATGAGTTGGAAAATTATGTGAACATTGACTGGAGCAATATCAAAGCCTTCGAGATAATAACGCCAAACGATTATGAGAGTATATTCAGGGTTGCCGGTGGTAACCTGAATCATCTACCCATGTTTGAGGAATTTATGTTCGATAAGCGACCCGTGTCGGGCTGGGGTTATAAAACGCCGATAAGGGGCTTGTACCTGGGCGGTGCAGGCACGTGGCCGGGTGGGCAGGTAACTGGTATACCGGGTTATAATGCTGCTCGGAGAATAATTCAGGATTGGCCGTCACTAAGGCAGTGATGTTTAATTGGTGAAAAACGATGGGAGGAGCAAAGGGGGACCCCTCGACCTTCATAGGCTTGTGACTCACGGGTCTCTGTGAGTCACGATCTTTACCATAAAATCATTTTTAAACCCTAGGTTATGAATTTATGGCGTTGCGGGGATCATGTATAAGCAAGTAATCATAGTTAGGACTGACCTGAACATGTCCTGCGGCAAACTCGCGGCTCAGGTAGCGCATGGCGCTGTGGGTGCCGTACTCAGGGTGCTCAGTGAGGGTAAGAAGGATTGGATTGAATGGTTTAGGGCTTGGGAGTCATCAGGGCAGAAGAAGATAGTCCTGGTTGTGAACTCACTAAATGAGTTATTGGCGCTTAAGGATAAAGCTGAGAGACTTGGTTTGCCCACATTCCTTGTTGAGGATGCTGGCTTAACAGAATTGCCTCCTGGCACCATAACCGTGCTAACCATCGGTCCAGGGCCTGAGGACCTTATTAACAAGGTGTCTGGCTCATTGAGACTGTTGAGGTGATTATGTGAGTATTACGCGTTTCTTCAGGGATGCTATGAATAGGGTATTTGCATATTCGAATTACGACCTGGTCAATAATGTGATTACCCTGCACCTATTACCTAGATTGAGGTATTGGGCTTCCCTGGAGATCATGAAGTCGCTACGGGATTGCGATGGTGTACTTGTTGATTTGGGTGCGGGTGATGGCTCAATGACCAAGTACCTACTTAAACTTGGTGTTAAGCCTAGATCAATAGTGCTCATAGATCCGGCAGTGAATGGGCTCCTTATGATGAGAGGTGGGTCTGAAATTATTGATAAAGTCGTTGCTATTGGGGAAATGCTGCCTCTAAGGTCATCATCAGCATGCATTGTGTACACAGCCTTCGCCCTCAGGCAGTTCAGCAATAAACCCCTTGCAATGGTTGAGGTGCATAGAGTACTGAGGAGGTACGGTTCATTTATAGTGTTGGAATTTTGGAGACCAGATGCGGTTCTAATACATGCATTATTACTTTACTACCTAACATTACCCTTACCGCTACTTGTCTCGATTATCGCACCAAGATCCATTAGGGAATACTCAGTAATGCGTCTTACAATTAAGAACATCGGACCCATCTCATGGTTAAGGGATTTGATCGATAAATTGGTTGGTGATGTTGTGTCTTTCCGTAAGTACATAGGCATTTTTGTGGTAATAAGGGCTAGAAATATCCGTGATGCTCATTTAAGGATCAACAGTCCTGAATCGAAGTTATGAAGAATTAATTAAGCCGAGCCTCACGAGAATCTCGGGCTTTGGTCTGCCGTTCTCATCATAGCCCCTTAATTCGTAATACTTCCTAACCATGAACGACCACTCCTCCTCTGAAATAACGTACTTCTTACCCTCATACTCAACGGGTTCCCTAAGCCACCTAGGTGGTAGTCTGTCCTGATCGATTGTTGTCTTATTCATGTATCTATGAAGCACGATTATCCTCTGGGCAGTCTCCCTAAGCTCATCGGTGGTGTAGCCGAACCCGGTAACGGCATTTAGGGCGTCCCTAATCACGTCCCATGTGTATATAGCCCTCCCGAACTTGCAAAGGAGCATTGAGTCATACAGCGCATTCCTCTCCTCAATATCCATGATTGCCCTAACCTTATCCTCACCGGTCGCGAACCTACCACCAGCCTGACCCGCGATATCTACAGCGTATGCGCTGGACCAGAGATGATCAGCACCCCTTTCAGAAATTGCATTATTCAATATCATACCCTTAAGCGTCCTTGGATCATACGCCGCCGGCTCAAGTCCCTTAACGTGTATTGCCAAGTCCTGGACACCAAGCTTCTCCGAAATTGCCTTAACACCGAGCGCCGCCAACTCGCCTAACCCCCTTCTATATGCCGTGTTTATTATCAACTCCCTAATACCATCATAATCACCCCACCTGGGTGTTCCCTTAACGATGCCTTTCTCGCCAAGGTATATCAGGAATGCTATGGTATTACCTAGACTTATTGTGTCAAACCCCAACCTATCAGCTAGCTCAGCCAAGTCGATAAGCTTTTGTGGATCGTTGACGCCCGTTAACCCGCCCAGGGCCATTGTTGTTTCGTACTCAAGGTCATACCCGCCATTGCTTGACCTGACAACCTTATGGCACGCAACTGGGCAGTAGAGGCAGGCACCGTTCTTAATGAAGTACTTCGGCTTTAGGGTTTTCTCCCACGATATGTTCTCCCAACCTGGCATGACGACCTTCGTCCAATAGATTGATGGGAAGAATCCCATGCCGTTGCCAGTGTCGATAAGCCTAACAGTACCACCTTGCCTGTAGGGTATCATGCCGGGATTCATCACCGCTTGCTTACCCAGGTTCCTCACCAGGTCCTGGTATAACTTATCATCAGCAACATCAACCGTCTTACTTGTGGGTATGAAGGTTATCGCCTTTATACCCTTACTTCCCATGACAGCACCACCACCAGTCCTACCAAACTGCCTCCAATCCTCATGACCAATACATGCATATGGCACCTTATTCTCGCCGGCAGGTCCTATGGTGAGCACAGCCGAGTCCCTAAACTCCCTCTTAATGCTATGCTCGGTCTCCACAGTATCCAAGCCCCATAAGTCCCTAGCATCCCTAAGCTCCACCTTACCATCACTAATAATAATATGCAAGGGCTTATCACTAGACCCTGTTATCACCACTGCATCCACACCTGCATACTTCATGTATGCGCCTAGGGTACCACCAACGGTTGAGTAACTCCACCTATTCGTTAATGATGACTTGAATATTGCAGCAGCCCTAGTGGCTAGCGGTAGCCTAGTTCCACCCAATGGACCCGTGGCTATTATTAATGGGTTTTCAGGACCAAGAGGGTCTATGCCATCCACACCAAGACCCATGCCGAAGATGAGCCTTAACCCCAAGCCCCTACCTCCAATGAATGACTTGGCAATATCCTCATCAACCGTATCATACTCCACCCTATCTCGCTTTAAATCGATCCTTAGCACCCTACCTGCATAACCATGCATAGCTGGTTATGGTTCCTACATGGTTGATAATTATTAATAAATACTTACCCAAATATGTAATTTAAAATAAAAACCAACCGTTAAGATTAACCCTTAAAATTTAGGCATGGCTCAGCTAAGTGGTATGGTTGAAAGAACATACTCTGGCGGTAACTGGGTTGTTAGGGTTAATGATGGTGTTGCCGAGGTCGTAATAAATAGACCACCGCTCAATTTAATAACGATGGAAATGAGGAGGGATTTGGGTAGGGTGGTTGATGAATTAGAGCGAGATGAGAATGTTAAGGTGGTGATATTCAGGGGAAGTGGTGATAAGGCATTTAGCGCTGGTGGTGATATTACCGAATTCCTGGATTCAGGGCCTAGGGATTTGATTGATTGGGGCAGGACCATTGAGATGATTGAGGAATTGAGTAAACCAACAATTGCCCTATTGAAGGGTTACGTGCTAGGTGCGGGCACCGAATTGGCGTTGGCTTGCGATATTAGGGTGGGGACACCAGATGTGGAGATAGGGCTTCCTGAGATAAGGCTTGGCATGGTACCCGCAGGTGGTGGTTTGACAAAAATCGTTAAAGCCCTAGGTCCGCTCAGGGCTAGGTATTACCTACTCCTTGGTAAAAGGATTAAGGCTGATGAGGCGTTACAACTTGGTCTTATTCATGAGGTTGTGCCACAGGATAAGGTCTATGATAGGGTTATAGAGATAGCCAGGGATTTAATGACGCTATCATCACTCGCACTAAAGGCACTTAAGCAGGCGATAAGGTTGGTACAGGATGCACCGAGTGAGGTTGGTTATGATATAGAGAGGAAGACATTCGCCCTACTACGCTATAGCCAGGACTTTAGGGAAGGTATTACCGCCTTTAAGGAGAAGAGGCAGCCGAAGTTCCAGGGAGCTTGATGATGCGGAAGCTTTATTAGGATTTATGGAGATATTGTATTAACCACACGGAGACCCGTGGACAGCGGGCCTGTGAAGGGCGTGGGTTACTCCCGGCTACACACTTCGTTCATTATGTTTATAATCAATGAATCAACATTTAGTCTCACATCCTTAGTTATCTCGTAGTGCATCCTCTTAATGTTGCCGTCTTTAATCACGTATATTTGCGGTATCCTAACGATACCATTCTCTATGCCATACCTAATCACCAACTGTCTTGACTCGGTATCATCTAAATCCCTCATTTCGCACTCAACGTTGCTCTTAATTAATCGTTCACACAGCAGCTCCAGGTCGCTCCTGAGGTAATCCCAGTCCTTGGTTATGACAATGACTTTCCTAATCATTTCCTAGCCTTGGATTAAGTAATGTTTTTAAAGCGGTTCTCAAACTCTCATGTCGAGCAGGTATGGAGTACGTATACGCAGCTTTGTTGCTTCACTACGGCAAACAGGAAATCACCGAGGAGAATGTAACCAAGGTTCTCCAAGCCGCTGGTATCCAGGTGGATGAGGTTAGGGTTAAGGCCCTTGTCGCCGCCCTAAAGGAGGTCAATATCGATGAGGCCATAAAGACTGCCGTGGCCATGCCGACAGTTGCCGCCCCTGCTGCACCATCTGGTGCTGCGGCTGGTGGTGAGCAGAAGGCTGGTGCTGAGGCTAAGGCTGAGGAGAAGAAGGCGGAGGAGAAGAAGGAGGGTCCGAGTGAGGAGGAGATTGCTGCAGGGCTCGCCAGCCTATTCGGCTAAATCATAGGTGATAAAAATAAATCATTACTTATCAAAAATTATTTCGTACTACCCTCAACCTTGAATAAACTCTTCATGGCCTTGTCCCAAAGTTCCCTTGGTGATTTGCTGTATATTCGAACTTTAGTGTATGGAAGCCCTGTTAATGGTCTCGTTAGTTCAAACTCTACGAACCTTCTCTTTTCGTTAATAATTACCTGCTTAACGGGTATTGGTGATTTTAATAGGTACATGCCGTCAATGAGTATGGCGTCCTTAAATATTATGAGCTCCTTGGTGACTGTGTATGGGTAGTCCGTTATTTGCACGTTGGTTGTCATGAAGGGCATCCTCATTATCCTAAATATTACGTACATAAGCACAAAGAATATTCCGAAGTATATTAGGTAATCAATGAAGTAGGCGTAGAATAGGTTCGCCTCCTCAATGGTTGGTGTGAACCACGGCTTTGCATACGCGCCCATGTTTGTTGAGTTCGCTATATACCTAGATAATGTTACGAACGGACCAGACAGTACATACGTGTAAAGCATCAATAATCCTATCAACACTACCATTAGGATTACCATATTCTTCAACTGGGACTTAACGAACTTATTCGTCTCCTGCACGTACTCAGGATCCTTCTCCATGGCCTTCATGAAGTCATCACGTGTCAGCTTCTCCACGGCGCCGCCCTTGCTGGTCTTCATGTAATCCTCGATCTCCCTCAGCCTAGTCCTGGTGCTCCTAATGCCGATTGCTATTACTATGCCGAAGAATACCACGAGGTATACGATGACGATTACCCACGTGATGAAGGTCTCATGAGCCACATTACCCCAGGCGCCAACTATCGCAAACATTAGTACGAAGGCTATGGGCCATACATACCTAAGTACCCTACCCCTAATACCTCCCTGTTGTGAGTACATTTCGGGAAATACCTGCTGAATAACCCATTTAAAACCTTACCAACATGATCGAGGATGGGGAAAAGATTTATTTCTTCGCATCCCCAATCTAGTGGAAATGAATGCTAACAATGAATTAGTAATTGATGTGGTTTGCGACAATGAGGTAAAGGCGCCGGGTATTCAGGGTGACAACTCAATATCATTACTTATAAATGGTGAATTGATGATTGATACATGCTCAAGTACCGAGAGGCTCTTGGGGAATATGAAGGCTATGGGTATCAATGCAAATCCTAGGCTCCTTGTTATCTCAACACCCATCAATCACCATTGGGGCGGTTTAGATGCCCTAACCAGTGTTGCAAAGGTTGCAATCCCAATAGATAATACGGTAAACAGTTTCGAACTCAGGGACAGGTTGGATAGGCTTGGGTTCGATGTTATTGAGGTTGGTGGTAGGGAGAGGTTTAAGCTTGGTTTTGGTTCTGTTGAGCTTATTAGGGTTGGTAATAAAAGGGTTGGTGAGCTGCTGATCTACATACCAAGCCATAAATTACTGATAAGCGGTTGTGGATTAAATCTTTGGTTAATCGATGACGATCAGTTACTAAGGTTCTTTAAGGAGCTCGATATTAGGCATTTCGTGGGTGGGTTAGGAGCAACATCAACCAGTGAATATCAAGGGGTACTGTTGAGAGACATCACTAGGAATTTGACATCAATTTACCCACTACATGGTACTGGACCCAAATTGAGGAGGGAATTGGTGAGTAATCATAGGAATGCGCATGATGTTGGTGCAGGGTCTATCGTGAGGATTAGGTGAGGGCAATGCAGTACCTTGGCTTGATAATAGTTATTGCGGCATGGTTTGCCCTAGTCGGCATCATATACCTACTCAGGATTCTTGGTGTTAAGATACCGGTCAGGGTTTACTACGGTTTATTCATAATGCTTAGGGATGAGGAGTTGGTTAAGGAGGTGATAGCACCGCTGGGTAACCTACTACGTAGGATACCTAGTTGGTTAATAATGGCCTTGACCATAGGTCTATTCCTATTATCCATGTTCATAATTGTACCAATACCACTGACCATACTAGGCATAAACGTGTGGGGCTTACCATCAATGCTCTACCTAATGGTTAGAAACCTCGTGCTCATGGTCATAGCAGTCACACACAAATTAAGCCCTATCGAGACCGTGGAGAGGGGCTTCACACCATTGGCACCATTGATACCTGGAGTTACGATATCACTTTACACATTCATTTACGTAATAGTAGCCATAGGCCTCGGCATACTACTTCACGAGATGGCCCACGGGGCTGTATCGTCCAGGTTTAACGTGAAGATAAAGTCCGGTGGAGCCTTCGCCCTTCTATTCCTCGCCTTTGGCGGTTTTGTTGAGATCGACGAAGAGGAACTGAGGAGTAGGAGCCTTGCCGTAAGGCTTGCGGTATACTCAAGCGGGGTCTTTATGAATATAGTACTTGCCTACATCGCTGTAGCCCTGGTGGGGTTAGCATTACTGAGTCCTCAATTGACCCAGGGCCTTTTGGGTACGACTATCGTGTATGTGGTTAATTCCACAGATGCGGCGTTTAAGACCGGTTACGTGATTACGGCAATTAATGGACACCCAATAGCCAGTGTCTATTCCCTAATATCCACCCTGAGTTCCATAAATTCAGGTAATGTTACACTCACGATGTACAACCCAGTCAATGGTGCTGTGATTAATGAGGTCATGAGTACTAGGAATCTAACAATGGCACTCCTGGGCTACTCAGCCCTTTATATTAGTCCGTGGAACATCGTTGTCGAGAGCAGGTCCTTCTATAACCTAATGTTTTGGATATACACGCTAAACCTCACACTCGCATTACTCAATGCATTCCCTGCATACCCACTTGATGGTGGACAATTCCTAGACTCATTATTATCAAAGGTTATTGTGAACCAATCCGTAAGAAGTAAGGTCATGATAGCGTTATCGATTGTTTTCTGGTCTCTCATAGGCTTGACACTCTATTACACATTGATGACTGGTCTCTATAGGTTAATTTGAGGAGAATTAATTTTAATATGCACTAAGGCGGTTGGGCTTCATTATGAGTAGTGCTGAGGTTAGGGTGAGGGTTAGGAGGGGTTTTATACTCGGCTTTGTAATCACAGCCCTACTCTTTCTAATGGGGCTTGTGCATGTGGGCGAGGCCTTTGCACTTGAGTATAGGGTTTATGGCTACGTGATTTATAGGTCAGGCGAGGTAGTGCATGTTAATTACGTACCACTTTACATTTACATGTGGAGGGTCTCCTCACTATTGTTTCTGGCATGGGTTCTTGTTTACATAGCCTATGTAATAAAGCCCTCAATAGTCCTTGATGCATCCGGCATCATATATGGAGCCTTCTACATAGTGACCCACTATATTTACCTATTCACAATAGGTGCTCCAGTGATTCTTTATCCATTTACGTACGTGCTCATAACCATAGGTAAGCCACTCCTCTACCTTGATTGGGGTCAGGTAATTGCTGTGATAACCCTTTGGAGATTTTTCGTAATTCGTAGGAGCATGACGGTGAAGTGAATGTTGGGGGATGTAGGGAGTGCCATAGCCTCGGTGCTACGTAAGTTGGGCATTGATTGGATTAGGCAGTTTGAGGAGAGGGATCCTCAATTCATTGCAATTGCTAGGCTATGCAATGGTTTGCGTGATGTCAATCTAACCCTAAAACTCACAATACTTAACTCATTAGTTAGTTATCAATTGGTGGGTAAGGGTGAGGATCACTGGAATTACTTCGCTAACTACTTCATCAATAATAAACCAGGAAACCTCTGTAGAGATTTCCAAAACTATGTATTTAACAGTAAATACCTGACTAGGTACAGGGATGCGCGGATCAAGAGGGTTGAAAACGTTTGCCCCAAAATCGTTAATAGGGACCTCACGATATACGCAAGGGATATGCTCGGGTTGTGGAGGTTGATCACGAACACTGTTGGAGGCTCTGGCGAGGAGAAGACCGTAGTCTTCTCCGTAAAGATGTCCTACTACGTGTACAGGGCTTGTGGTTTCGAGACGGCAATACCCATGGAAATACCCATACCCGTGGATTACAGGGTTTCCGTAATAACAATATGCAGTGGGCTCCTGCCGATGGGCTCCTTATACGATCTCGGCAAGATGGCTAGGGAGGTCATGGTTAAGCGCAGGAGGGAAATTCAAAATGCCTGGGGTGAGATTGGTAAATTAAGTGGTATACCACCCCTCAACCTGGACTCTGTGGTTTGGGTCTTAGGCGGATTATTGATTAATTCCTCATTCAACATCAACGGCACCCTGGATGGTCTGAGAAAATTGGGTATTCACGAAAATGAGGGTGTCATTGAACTACTTCACTTACTCGGCGGCCGCTGCATGGTTAAGTAGGTATTAATTACCAACTCCCTCGCCTCCCTGTACGTTCGCGATAAGTTCTTATCCGTCTTAAATCGACGTAGGAGTTCGACCGCGCCCTCCTTTACTGAGATGTACCCAGAGGATGTTAACCTATCCATGATCCTCCTGGCGTACTCGTCACCGAGCCAATAAGAGATTAACCTATACACCTTCAAATACTTGAGTTTGGCTTTACCACCCTTAAGCTCGAGCTCCTCAAGGAGTAACAACGCTAACCTAGCCTCAGTGCTCATCGACGTAGACCTCACCCCTGTCAAGATCAACGCGCACCGCGGTACCATCCTTAAGAGTTAATAATTCCCTTGGTAAATCCGTCATTATCGGTATCTGCGCCATAATCGCACCTATTATGAGCATTGTGTCAGCCTTAACACTAAGTATAACTCGGGGGGCTTTGCCGTACTTACTCAATTGGTACATTACGTAAGGGCCTACCGTAGAACCTCTAGAGCTTGGTATCGCCAAAACCTTACCTGCGATACTTGTGTTGGTAATCCTTATGATACCATTCCTGCCATCAACATCGCCCAGAAAGGAAAGCGGTTCCCTATAAACAACAAGTTCGCCCTCCACAATACCACTTCCAAATAATGTTTTTCCCCTCAAAATCATTACATACTCAAGGTATTAAGGCTTGATTTTTAAGGTTAAGGTTCAGTGAAAGTTCCCTTACTCAATCCTGATCCTAATGATCTGCTTGGTCTCCTCAACCTCATTCTTAGGCAACTCCCTATAGGTTAACCACCAGGCATAACCCTTATACTGCTGCAGTCTCTTGGGGGCCTCCTCGACATTGTGCGGTGGTGGGTTTAGGACGTTCTCACCAATTAACTCATTATAGGGCCAGTTGGCCGGCATTACCACACCGTACTTATCGATTAGCTGTAGCGACCTAACTATCCTGAGTATCTCAGGTATGTTCCTACCGAGCTCCAGTGGGTAGTACAGTATGGTCCTTATCACGGCCTTATCATCGACTACAAATACTGTTCTCACGGTGGCTGTGCCGGATTCAGCATGTAGCATGCCGAGGGCTTTCGAAACATTGCCCAGGGAATCTGCGATTATTGGGAATGGTATCTTAACATGCAACTCCTTCTCAATCCAATTAACCCACTCTATGTGGCTTATGTCGGAGTCAACACTTAACCCTATCAGCTCGGTATTCAGTTTCTTAAAGTCATCGTAGTGCTTCGCGAAGCTCACAAACTCCGTTGTGCATACAGGCGTGAAGTCACCTGGATGGCTGAAGAGTATGAACCACTTGCCCTTGAATGCGTCGGGTAGTTTCATTGGTCCATGGGTAGTTACCACATTTAGTTCAGGGAACTTCTCCCCTATTGATGGGATTGTGATTGGCATACGGTATTGGTGTCAAATTTAGTTACTTAAAAGAATACTCTAAGTTAATTTAAGTGAACTTGTCGATGGATTTTTATCATCTTATACATTAGTAAAATATTATATATTAATGATTCGTTAATTCACGTTTTATTTTTTGACTTAAAAACTTAATAATCGGCGTGCTAACATCCTTTGGGTTGTATGAGTAATGAGGGTTTTGCGGCATTAATGATATACCTCTTCGTAACCCTATCAATAGTTTTACCACTGATACTCATTCCAATGGGCGTAAACCTACTCTACGCAGTAAAGCTGGGCATAACCGCTTCAGTTATTGGTAAGTACGTATTCACAATGGTCGTTCTAATGTTGTTTCTAGTGATTGGTGGTGTATTGATTTATAGGAGTGGTAGAGTGCTTATGAGGTTCGTAATTAAGGACGTTGTTAGGGTTCTTGGTAATCACGGTATTTTCGACGTTTTCTCAATTAGTAGTCTGAGGTTGATATTCATGTTACTGGTCATTGCTTCAATAATTATTTACTTAATGAACGTGGAGGTAATCAGAATCCCTGGTTACAACTATATACCATATCTAATGATGAATGTTAGGGATAGCCTTACGCAGTACCTGCTCATGACCATGGGCCTACTAAACCTGGTACTGAGTGTATGGCTCGTGCTTAGTGTTGCTTATCTGCAGTTAAGAATAGCGGTTAGGCACCTAACGGTTAAGTTGGGTGGGGCGGTTGGTGGTGTGTTTAGTGTTGTTGCGACAACCGGTTCGGCTGCAGTGACTGGGGCTGTGTGTGCCCTTGGATCATGCACAATACCTAGCATTGGTGTCACACCACTCGCCGTTATTCTCGCATACTTAATTGGTGGAAATGCCTTACTCTTTATGAGGTTCTCGGAGATCATAATGACCATGTTGATGGGAATTACCATAACCCTATTGGCGCTTGTTCATAGGTTGTTAACTCGCTAGTTGGGTCCTTATGGTGCAGGTTCATTACCCTAGTCTCTATTCGTTCAATTTGTTATAAAGCGTGACGTAGGTTTTTTCACCCTTATGTAAGCAAGGTTTTTAAGCAATGCAGTTAGCATTGTTTTGTATGGGTGTCATATTGTTTATTGATACGCAGACCTTGATTTTGATTATCATAGCGTTTGTTGTCCTCATCATCTGGGGTCCAAGCAAGATTCCCCAGTTGGCTAGGAGTTTTGGTCAGGCTGTTAGGGAGTTTAAACGCGGTTCTCAGGAGAGCGAACCAGAGCCAGAGCTTATCGAAATAGCCAAGAAGCTTGGTATCGACCCAACCGGTAAGTCAAGGGATGAATTATTGACCGAGATAAACAATAGATTAACCCAGCAGAAGAAGGTTGAAACTAGGACAACGGTTGACCCCAAGGTTCTCGAGATTGCCGAGAGACTTGGTATTGATACGAGGGGTAAGTCTGAGGAGGAGTTGGTTAAGGAGATTAACTGGAGGTTAAGCAATAAATAATACCGTACTTCCCTAAAGCCGGTGATTAAATGCACATTTACCTAATCCTTGATGAGCAGACGGGGCTACTGCTATTCCTATTCTTCCTAGTGCTTATTGCCTGGAAGCCCGAGATGCTGCCAACAATAGCGAGGGAGCTAGGTAAATGGTATAACTGGGCTAGGAAATCCCTGGATGACTTCCTAAGGGAAATAAACGAGCCAATTTATGAAGCGAGGTCTGAGGTGGCTAGAACAATAAATGAGACAAGACAGGCGGTGATGAATGACGTTGACCCAGACATACTGAGGATAGCCAGGGCGCTGAACATAGATGTTAGGGGTAAGACGAAGCAGGAAATAATGAGTGAGATACTAAGGAGGCTTGGGGAGGGTAAAAGCGGCTAGGTCTTGGGCATTTTCTTATAAATGCTCTTGCTCCATACGTACCCTGCCTCGAATAATGCTATGAACATTATGAACCAGAGCAGTGTGCTGACTAGTGTGGGGTCTGGGTTTATTATTGCTATCACGAAGAGTACGCCGAAGTAGATGTACGGCCTATTCCTCGAGAGGGCATCCGGCGTTATTAAACCGGTTTGTGTCAGTAGGGCTATTATCACGGGTGTCTCGAATAGGAAGCCTGCGAAGAATAGTGTGGCTATGAATGTGTCCAGGAATCCACTCGTTGTTAGTAAATGTACGAAACCAAATAGGCAACTCCAGAATAGGCTTATCCTTAGGAATGCGGGGAAAACAAAGTAGTAACCAATGAATGCACCGATGTAAAATAATGCGGTAGCCACCCAGATATACCTCCTAACAGCCCTCAACTCATGCGGGTATAGGGCCGGTTTCACGTATTGATAAACCTCGTAAATCAACACGGGTATTGTCACGAGGAGCGCAATGACTATACTCAACTCCACACTAAATACGAAAGGCCCAAGAACCGTAGTTGATATAATGCCTATGGGTTGCGTGGTAGTTCCGTTTGTTATAACCACATAACTCGAGGCACACTTCACGGAGCTTGCCGAGGAGTATACTAGGTTTAGTATGTAGTGCTTGAACACGTACGCGATTATTGGGTAGTACTCCATGGTGAAGAAGCCTATGATGGCTTGGGTCACGTTGTGGCTGTGGTAGTCGGGCATGGGTAGCCAGAGGATTATGAAGACTATTGCGAATACTATCAAGGCCCTCCTCAATCTAACACCCAACTCCCTAACATGCTCCCAAAAAGGCAACTCCCTATCATAAGGTGGTGATTCGCTACTCATTATTACCTTAAGTTAAGTTATTGGGTGGTGTAAAAAATCCCTTTTCACCATCATGAGAAGAATTACGTAGTTGGGCATTAATGTATTTCCACAATTAATTTCAGAAATAAAAAATTAAGGAATAATTACCCAAACCGACCCTTGTGAGTGTTAGGTTTAGGGTTTGGGTTGAGGTTGGTGGTGTTCATTTGATTGGTCCTGGTGGTTATGATATTCTTAAGGCTATTGATGAGACTGGTTCAATAAGTGGTGCGGCGAGGAGGTTGGGTATGTCGTATAGGTTTGTGTGGAATTACATAGACAAGATGGA
>NZ_LCWN02000150.1:0-1665 GCF_002078205.2 Vulcanisaeta sp. EB80 | reverse complement strand
GCCTCAATGAAGGGCCTATCCTCGGTAATAACCAGGGGCTTCCTCTTAACAAGATCCACAGCCCTCATACAACCACCGCATAAACAACTAAATTAACTAATTAATAAATTTTATTACATAAGACATACAATACTTAAATACACCTATATTACTACAGTCATACTACTACACAATAAAATAAATATTAATACCTAGATAATAAATAACTAAAGAGAAGAACCAAGGCTTTTAAAGGCAATTAATTAGAGCACTGATGGTGATGAGTAGGGACCTCGCCTGCTCGATAGAATGACGAGTTTGCCGAGTGCTGATCACCGATAACGTAGCCTTCTTTCAACTTGATAACTCCGTAACCATAGTGATCAGTTTCAGAATTTCAATTTTAAAAGGTTATTATTTACAAAATGAAATATGGAAATTGAAACAGCAATTGAAATGCATGGGAAGAATTACAGAGGTAATATTTAAAAATTACAAATGTATGCATTATATATGACGAGAAAAATACTAGCACTAGTACTACCCGCGTTACTACTCGTAGTAGCACTAATGGCAGGAACAACAATGGCAATGCAAGTAACTAAGGTAAAGCCAGACACACCAGGCACAGTAATAATCAAAGAAACAATACCACTAAAACTAAAGACACTACCACCAGTAAATAGAATAGACCCCACATTACCACCAAATACGGGTGTGTTAATAGGACCATATACATTAAGTTCTAATGAAGAAATAGGTATTGAAGTTATATGGTCCCCCTCATACGCTACATTGCTTATTGGGGTAGTAAATGCTAATACAGGATGGGGATATGGTGTGTATGTTAGCGGGGGATCTGCATTTTATATATTTAATCCTGGTCCTGGATCTTGGTATGCACTTGTCTATAACCCAAGCCAATATACTGTCAGTGCAACAATATATATATATATATCTTATATATAATGGATGAAATAATAAGTTTATTTTGCTGTAATATTATAAAATGAATAATTATATCTATTAGCTATAAAATAATATGTTGTAATATTTTTATACTCATAATTAGATACATTTGCACATACTATTGTGTAAACTCCATTATTGGTAGAATTAACTATATTACAGTTAAGTAATGATGTACTATTAATTGATTTACCGTTTAAATTCATCATTTTTATGACAAATATGCCAAGCAATATTAATCCTATAGCAAGTACTAATGACATCAATAATATTACGGATCTATTATTTAATTTATGTTTTCCATATTTTGGTGAATTTAATGCTGTTTCTGGGTTTTTGATTAGTATTTTCACCTGAGGTTTGCTGATGTGGATCTCGAGTATAAGAGTTTCGTTATTGAGTTGAGGGGTGTTAGGTTATTGAGGACTAGGCATACTGATGCTAGGCAGTTTACGATACCTAAGAGGGTTAGGGAAACTTATGGTGTCGGCTTTGGCGATGTTGTTAAAATACTATCCATAAGGCCATCAATCATTAATAAGGATTAGCGCGATTAAAAACAACTAAGTGATAGTTTTCAAAATTTATGGTAATTAGTTAATTAATAAGCATGCTTTGGTGTTTTAATCGAATATTTTATTTGGATTGAATATGCCGTATGGATCAAATACCTTCTTAACGTTCCTCATTAAGTTTAGTACCGTGTCGGCATTACCA
>NZ_LCWN02000149.1:0-1697 GCF_002078205.2 Vulcanisaeta sp. EB80 | reverse complement strand
GGAGCTGGCCGACTGGCTGATCGCCCTCATGCCCACGGGCAGGATGTGGGAGGTGGCCCGCGCCCTGCGGCAATCCTACGGCGACGAGGTCGTCCTCCTCACCGCCCTCGCCCTCAACCTACACGAGGTCCAGTACAACGGCCTAGACGAAAGCGGCGTCCTCAGCAAATACTCCACACCACAACAGGTCGAAGAAGACGTCAAAGAGCTCGCGCAACGCACCGCCGAATTCGCAGAGGCCCTAAGACAACGCCTCAGCCTCAAGTAGCACCCATCCCTAACTTAACCACCCTCTTTAAGCGCCCTCCTCGCGGCCTCTCTGTGAAGCGGAGTATGCCACGCCACGTATCTGCCGACGCCCAACTCCGGATCCTTCTCAGGCGGCGGGCTGTCAACCCAGAACTGGGGCTCCCTGTAATATATGTTATAGAGGATGAGGTTCCTCGCCTCAAGCTCCCTTATCAGCTCCTCCGGCGCGCCGCGGCCCCAAAGCGCGTCGGGATCCTCCACAGCCTCGACGAGCCATTTCCCCCAACGCCGGATGAAATCCGCCGTAAGGTCCTTCTTCGCAACAATCTCCTTAACTGCCTTGCCGAAATCCCACCTATTCTCGTAAAGCAGACCCAGCATCCTCGGGTTGCCGCCTGTCCAACGCCAGACGTCCTCGAAGGGGGGCTTTGCTCCAGGCAGCTTCTCGTACAGCTGTTGAAGGCCCTCCCTCGGCATGTTCCACATGGGCCGTAGCTCGGCCCAGAAATGCCTCCCGATCTCGCGTCTGCTGATGCCCTCGCTGGTGGCGACCAACACCACAATGCCTTCGTATTTATACACAGGGTGCTCAATCGTGTTTAGCAGCCCCTTCACGTAGGCGGCGGCCTTATCCAGCCCTATTGCTTGGAACACGTCGTCGGCAATTATGGCGACCTTCCTCCTCCTCTTCTTAAGGATCTCCCTCACCAAGTCGAAGACGGCCATGGCGAGACGGCCCCACCTCCCGTCCTCCAGAGTCTTGCGCACTAGGTCTAGGAAGAGCCTCTTGACGTCTGGGTCGTCCACCTCGGCCGAGAAGGCCCGGTCGAGGGGGTGGAGGTAGAAGACGTCGTACCCCAGCTCCCTCAGCCCAGAGGCGGCCTGCCGCAGGAAGGCGGTCTTGCCGCAGCCCTCCGGGCCGAAGATCACAACAGGAAACCTAGTGCTCTTTTCAGCCCACTCCACCACCTGGGCGAGGGCGCGGTCTCTGTCCGTAAACTCCGTCTCCACGCCGGGCGCGATTTCGACCGCTATTCTCTTCACGTCTTTCAACGTTGGCGTTAAATTAAGCTTTTGGCTCCAGAGAGACCTAGCCCTCCAGCGCCTTTCTAAGTTAGAGCGCGGAATCCGAGACGCGGAACAGACCGGCACTATGATGACGCGTATTATACTATCTGACCTCCTCACGCCCTAAGGGGAGGGGCTTTCGGTCGTAAAAACTTGGTATATGTCAATGGGAACTGGCTGGCCTCACGGCGTCCCTTTCGGGGCTTTCAGCCTCTATGATATATAACATGGCGGTTAGTAATACATGGCGCGTGTCTTGACGGTGTTGGCCCACGGCGATGCCGACGGCGTCTGCTCCGCCGCCGTGGTTAAGGCGGCGCTGGCCGGCGAGTACGAGGCGGTGAAGATATACTTCACCCACCCCGTCGACTTGGCGAAGG
>NZ_LCWN02000148.1:0-1718 GCF_002078205.2 Vulcanisaeta sp. EB80 | reverse complement strand
GTCTCCATCTTTTAGCATTTATTAATAAATAATTCGTCATTGCTCATGAGAGTTAATGCATTTATTTAGGTGGTGAGTTATGGATGTGTATGGTTAGGGATAGTCTTGGCGAGGCTATAGTTCATTATGCCCTTAACATTAGGTTTGAAGATCTAGATCAGCAAGTCATTAATGAGGTTAAGAGGAGGGTTTTAGATAGCCTAGGTGTCGCCCTTGCAGCATTTACGGCAGAGCCTGTCAAGATAGCGAGGGGCATAGCTAGGAATTACAAGTCTAATATTGAGGCAACGTTGTGGGGCACACCAAATACTGCCGCGATTGATTGGGCCTCATTCACCAACGCCCTAATGGTCAGGTATTTGGATTATAATGACACGTACCTAGGCAAGGAACCCCTACACCCCAGCGACATGATTCCAACGCTCGTGGCAGCGGCCGAATACAGGAGGTTAGGTGGTAAGGACTTGACAACGGCGATAGCCGCATCCTACGAAGTAGGTGTTAGGCTTTGTGATGCAGGGAGTCTTAGGCTTCACGGTTGGGATCACGTCAACTACATAGGTATCGCCGTAACAGCAGGCTTGGCGAAGTTAATGGGACTTGATGAGAATAAAGCCTTGAATGCTCTCTCGATAGCCACAGTGCCCCATGCAGCCATGAGGCAGTCAAGGGTTGGTGAACTGAGCCACTGGAAGGCAGCAGCCACAGCGAACTCCTCCAGGAATGCCGTATTCGCGACGCTGCTTGCCATGGAGGGCTTCACAGGACCTGATGCACCATTAAAGGGGGAGATGGGCTTCATACGGCAACTACTCGCCAACGAATTCAATGAAAAGATAATCCTCGAGTTAAGCTCCATACCAAGCCCGAAGAGAATACTCGACACATACATAAAGCCGTACCCAGTTGAGTACCATGCGCAATCTGCCGTTGATGCAGCAAGGGAGATTAGGAAGGAGTACGGTAAAGCCATAGAGCCTGATGATGTGGATTACATAGTGATAGACACATTCAAGGCAGCCTACGACATAATAGTTAAGGACCCAGAGAAGTGGGATCCAAAGACCAAGGAGACCGCGGATCACAGCCTAATGTGGGTTACAGCAGTAGCTCTAATGCACGGCACGGTGGAGCTACACCACTACAGGCCCGAGAACATACGTGATCCAAGGGTACTCTCACTAATTAGGAAGATGAAGGTCAATGTTGACCCCGAGCTCGATAAGCTATACCCATCAGCCATACCAAACAGGGTAACCGTGAAATTCAAGGATGGTAGGGAATTAACGGCACGCGTCGATTACCCAAGAGGTCACCCAAAGAACCCAATGACCGATGAGGAAGTTGAAAACAAGTTCAGAATGTTAACGGATGGAATATTAACGAGAGATCAAATAAGCACAGTAATAAGTCTTGTGAGAAATCTAGAGAACCTAGGCGATATTAAGCAGTTGGTTAAGGCTATAATAGTATAATTTGGTAAATATCTATAATTAATGATAAGATATGCTCACCATCAATGTTTTACTTATATAAAAATGAAATTAATTATAGCATTATTGGGATTGCGACTTAATACATTGTTTTTCGTATTTTTCTAATATTTTTCTTTTAATACGTTATTTAATTTGGATATTATTTCTTACTTCAACATGTGCCACATTCATTATTTATCTTCTTATAGTTGTTTTCACGTTCAATTCTTCGTATTTCATGGG
>NZ_LCWN02000147.1:0-1744 GCF_002078205.2 Vulcanisaeta sp. EB80 | reverse complement strand
CAATTACTTAGGTCAATGCCGATGGTTGGTCCATTAATGAGTGGTAAGGTTCCAATACCGAGACTTCTAATCTGGCTTAATGAGGATGAGGCAGAGGCTTTGGGACCTAAGCTTGATGTTGGTGATGCTGTCGAAATAAGGATTGATAATGGGAAGCTCGAGTTAGTTAAGGTATAGTGTTAAATCTTAACGTCAAATTCCTCACTTAATTTAAGTAAATCCTTAAGCTTAATCCTCACGTGTTTACCATTTGGTAGCGTCCTAACGATCACGAAGGGAATCAATCCTCTACGCACCTCCTCAAGTGCAATGACTATTGGATCATAGGTACCAAGCTTTTGCGGGTCAATTAGTGGTTGTGCACCCATAGCCAATTGCCTAGCTCTGGCTGCCACAATCCTCGCTAGTTCATACTTAGTTATTCTAGGTGGGTATGTTAACCTACCCTTAGCCAAATCCTCGATCCTCTTTAGGATATCAGCAAGTGCATCCTCCTTTAATACAGGATTTTGTGTTTGATTTGAGGAGGACATTGAGGAAACCGTAATAAAAATCGTTTAAAAACCTAACCTAGTTGATTTTTATTACTCGGTTTTTGATGAGGACTCTTCCTCACTCTCTGTTTTGCCCTTTGATTTACCGCCGCCGGTGGACTTCGTTTGCGCAGCAGCCACTATATCATCTATCCTAAGTATCATTATTGCAGCCTCGGCGGCGCTCCTTATCACCTGCTTCTTAACCAGCAATGGATCAACGATGTTTAGCTTAAGCATGTTTGCAACCTTACCATTAAGCACATCAACACCGGCATCTACCTCACCACTGTCGTGTCTCCTCCTTAACTCTGCTATGGCATCCACTGGATCAAGACCAGCCGTTAGGGCTAGTATTGTTGGTACATGCTCGAGAGCTTCTGCGAACTTGAGTACGGATAACTGCTCCTTACCAGGCAACTTCCTACCCCACTCCCTAATCCTCCTGGCTATCTCCATCTCGAAGGCGCCACCGCCAGGCACTATCTTGGGCTCCCTGTACAAGTCCCTAATCACATGTAGTGCATCCTGCATTGATCTTTCAGCCTCGTCGAGGACCCTGTCCGCCGCACCCCTAATCAGTATTGTGACAGCTCTCGGGTTCGGACATTGCTCGACAAACACCATCTTCTCCTCACCAACCTTCCTCTCCTCAACGAGACCTGCTGTGCCAAGGTCTTCTGGCTTTATGTCCTTTATGCTCGTGACTATCTTGGCACCGGTTGCCTTGGCAAGCTTCTCGATATCGCTCCTCTTAACCCTCCTAACAGCCATTATGCCTCTCTTGGCTAGGTAGTGCTGGGCGACCTCGTCAATGCCCTTCTGCGTAATAACCACGTTTGCCCCAACCTCGGCTAACTTATCAACGTATGACTTCAGTATGTTGGACTCCTCCTCCAGGAACGCCTTTATTTGGTCGGGTGATGAGACTGATATCTTCGTTGTCCACTCAGGCTTCTCTATCTCAAGCGGTGCGTCTAGAACCGCGATCTTAGCGTTGACGACTCTCTTCGGCATGCCTGGGTGTACAACCTCCTTGTCAAGGACAATACCTTGTATTAACTGGGTTTCAGCCAGTGACTGGCCCTTCTTCTTCTCAAGCTTTATCCAATCCAGGTCTAGGTTGTATTTCCCGTTAACCTTCTCCACGGCAATTGCTGACGCATCAACCGCAACCTTAGCTAGGTAATCCCTAGCCTCAGCCACTATCT
>NZ_LCWN02000146.1:0-3842 GCF_002078205.2 Vulcanisaeta sp. EB80 | reverse complement strand
CATCCTCAAACGGTGGCTTCTGACCCGGCACCTTATCATAAAGCTGTCGAAAGCCCTCCTTCGGCATGTTCCACATCGGCATGATCATAGACCACAGGTGTCTGCCGATCTCCTCCCTCGACAAGCCCTCGCTTGTTGCTGCTATGGCGACTATTTTTTCGTAGTGCTCTGGTGGGTGTTCTATTAGTTCGAGCATGCCCTTGATTATGAGGGCTGCCTCCCTCTTGTCGAGGTATTGGAAGGCATCATCAACAATTACAGCCAACCTCCCCCTACCATGCTTAATGGCTTCTATTGCTAGGTCGATCACGCTCCAGGCGAGCTTGGCTAGTGCGTATTCTGAAGCGGCTTGCTTGAGTACGTTTAGGGCGTGCTGCCTCAGGCTCTCGATGCCTACCTCAACCTCGAACCTCCTCCTCATTGGGTTGAAGTAGATGACGTCGAAGCCAGCCTCCCTAAGCACCTCGACAGACTGCAACAACCAACTAGTCTTACCACAACCCTCAGGGCCAAAAACCACGATTGGGAACCCCGTACCCCTCCCCGCCCATTTAATCACTTGTTGAATAGCAACATCCCTATCCACAAAATCAACATCAAGACCCGACACAAGCGAGAGCTTAATCCTCCTCATACCCGATACTCCTTAAGTGCTCTTCTTACTGCTTCTCTGTGTAGTGGTGTTTGCCAGGCAACGTCCCTACCGATGCCGAGTTCGAGGTCCCTCTCTGGTGGTGGTTGGTCGACCCAAAATACCTGATCCCTATCATACATGTTGTAGATGATGAGGTTTCGCCTAATGAGCTCTGCCTTAAGCTCCTCCGGTATGTCTGGGCTCCACAGTGCCTCTGGATCCTCAACGGCCCTCTCGAGCCAGTCCCTCCACTTGGCTATGAAGTCTGGGGTCAAGTCCTTCTCCCTAATGAGTTGAGCCACCACAGCATCCCTACTCCACCCAGCTATATATAGTTCACGGAGTGCATTTGGGTTCCCACCAGTCCATTTCCAAACTTCGTTGAATGGTGGTTTCGGCCCGGGCACCTTCTCATAGAGCTGTTGGAAGCCTTCCCTGGGCATGTTCCACATTGGCGTTAGATGAGCCCACCTATGGCGGCCGATCTCACTCCTCGATAAGCCCTCGCTTGTTGCGATTAGTATGACTATTTTCTCGTAATCATAGACGGGGTGCTCGATCATGTTTAGGAGGCCCTTGACATAAGCAGCCGCGTTGTTCAAGCCAATGGCTTGGAAGACATCGTCAGCAATAACAGCCACCCTCCTCTTCCTCCTTCTCAGCAACTCCCTCACCAAGTCGAATACGGCTAGGGCGATCCTACCCCACTTCTCATCCGCCAGCGTTTGCCGGACCAGGTCGAGGAAGAGGGACTTAACGTCTGGCTCATCAACCTCGGCCATGAAGACCCTATCGAGTGGGTGAAGATAGAGTACGTTATAATCAAGCTCCCTGATCGCCTGGACTGTTTGCCTTAGGAATGCCGTCTTACCACAACCCTCGGGCCCAAAGATTACCACTGGGTACCACGTGCTCTTATTAGCCCAATCCTCAACCTGCCTCAACGCCACATCCCTATCAACAAACTCAATGTCCAGGTCAGCAAACCTAACGGTGATTCTCCTCATGCAGATGCCTCCCTAAGTGCTTGCCTAACGGCTTCCCTATGTAGTGGTGTTTGCCAGGCAATGTACCTACCAACACCAAGCTCTTGATCCCTCTCCGGTGGTGGCTCGTCGATCCAGAATTGTTGTTCTCTATAGTGCATGTTGTAGATGATGAGGTTCTTCCCAACCAACCACCTCAGTAAATCCTCAGGCGCACCCCTACCCCAGAGTTTGTCCGGGTCCTCGACCGCCTCCTCAAGCCAAGCCCTCCATTTCCTGATGATGTCCGCTGTCAGGTTCGTAACCGGTGTACCATTGTCAGCGATATCAGTGACCGTGGTTAACGGCTCAACCACACCAGTCACCATACCCGTAGGCAAGGTTGCCGTTGCCTTCGCCAGCGGCCTAACGCCAAGCAGCTACACGCTGAACCTGTTATACAGTGGTAGCGTGATCGCCAGTGGTTCAGCTAGCGATGTCAGTGTTGTCATCCCAGCTGGCTCATACAGCATAAACGGTACGATTGATGGTGTCCCATTATCAGCGCTGCCAGTGAGTGTTAGCGCTGGGCAGGTGGCTTCAGTCACCATACCAGTGGGTAAGATAGCCGTCAGCTTCGCTGGTGGTTACGTGCCTAGCAGCTACACGTTGAACCTGACGTACAATGGTATGACCGTTGCAAGTGGTTCAGCCAGTGCTGTCAGTATCGTGGTGCCGAGCGGCACCTACAGCGTAAGCGGTGTCGTTAGTGGTGTGCCGGTGTCGCCAATCAGCGTAACCGTGGCCACTGGGCAGGTGGCCTCAGTCACCATACCCGTCGGTAAGGTTGCTGTGACCTTTGCAGGCGGCTTAATACCGAGCAGCTACACACTGGCCCTGCAGTACAATGGCATGGTTATTGCCAGTGGCTCAGCCAGTGATGTGAGTATTGTTGTTCCGGCCGGCACTTACACGCTTGTTGGTAATGTTAGTGGCGTGCCGATTTCACCAATAAGCTTCAGCGTCTTAGCCGGTACACAGGCATCAGCCACAGTGCCGGTAAGCCAGCTAAGCATAACGGCATACACGGCTAATGGTGTGCAGTTAAGCAATGCACTAATAACCGTAACCTACAGTGGTAAGCAGGTGGCTGCTGGCACAGGCTCACTAAGCGTCATAGTGCCAGGCGGCGTATCATACACCATATCAGTGAGCGCCTACGGAGTAACCAACACAACCACAGTAACACCGGCAGTGGGCACCGTGATGAGCGTTAGGGCTGTTGTGCCAATAAGCGGCTACATAATATTCGGCGCCTTCGTGCCACTGAGCACGCTGATATTGGTGGCAGTGATAATACTGGTGGTGGTGATAATCATAGTGGTGCTGCTGATGGAGTACAGCAACTGGAGGAGGAGGAGACTGGCAGGCGGCCTATTCGGCCCAGGCGCCAAGTAAGAGCCCTAAAGGTCTTTAAAACAGGCAAAATCCCTTCAAATTTTTCCCTTCTTTTTCCCCTTCTTCCCTCAAAACCCCCTTGGCTTAATTCGCATTAATCATCATCATTGACGCTAAAGCTTAAATACGGGCATATTAATTGGGGGTGATGGGCGAGGAGTCTAAGAAGCCTAACCAACAGGGTGAGGAGTACCTAGTGCCAGTGGAGAGGTACATGGCTGCGGCCGTTAGGCTTGGGGCCAGGGTGTCCAATGGCTACCTGCAGAGGAGGGGCTTCATATTCACGGTTAGGCCTGATGGGTTGAGGATATTCAACTTGAAGAGGATTGATGAGAGGATTAGGATTGCGGCTAAGATGATTGCCAGGTACAACCCATCAAGGGTCATGGTTCATTCAACCAAGCCATACGCCTCAAGGCCAATTCAAATGTTCTGCAAGTTCGTCGGCTGCTTACCTGTGACTGGTAGGTTGATACCAGGTACTTTAACGAACCCATACCTAAGCCACCACATAGACATAGACCTCCTAATGGTGGCTGACCCCAAGACCGACTTCCAGGCGATTAATGAGGCGTCTTTAACCGGCATACCGGTAATAGCCCTAGTGGACACTGACAGCGACATAACCTTCATCGACTTCGCAATACCCTGCAACAATAAGGGTAGGAACAGCCTAGCCCTAATATTCTGGCTACTGGCCAGGCAGGTGCTTAGGGAGAGGGGTGAGTTAAAGCCAGACGAGGACCTACCAGTTAGCTGGGAGGAGTTCAGAGTCCCCGTTGGGC
>NZ_LCWN02000021.1:0-31557 GCF_002078205.2 Vulcanisaeta sp. EB80 | reverse complement strand
TATGGAATATAATGAAACCCTATGAAGTCCAACCCCTTAGCAACCCTTCCATACGTGCGTAAATCTCCTGAGCGCGTGAGTTCACGATCATAACCTAATCACGATTTTAACAACTGGTTCTCTCAATTATCCCCTCGCAATCACCCTTAATCATAGGTTGTGGATACCTGAATTATCCACAAAATACCGGCTGTAGGCATAAAAATCCGTTATTGATCACAACTGCAATGCGTGAACTGCATTACGTGCTTTGCAAAAGGCTACTCGTTTCCCGAAACGCACGAAATAAGGAGACTCCTCGGCGTTTTATCCTCCATAACCCTAAAGGATGAGGTACAGAACTTCGTTAAGTCAAGGAGGGGCGAGTTGATTCTTTTGGAAAACGCCAGGACTAGGGGGCAGTACCTATCCTACGGCCTTAGTAGGGAGGATGCCGAGATTTGTTTAAATACGGCCAGGGAGGTCATCGACTTAGTTAGGAAGGTGTGGGGTGATGAGTGGTGTTCGGGCTAGAGAGGATTGAGTTCCTCGAGAGGAATTGGAGGAGTATCGCCGAGACGGTACTGCGGAGGGCTAGGGAGGTCATAGTCTTCAGCTCGGTCATTAAGGGTAGGGCAACGGGTGCGAGCGACCTGGACCTAGCCGTAATCGTTAGGGGATTGAACAGGAATGAGGTAAGCAGGTTACTGCTTGAAATACACGCGAGATTACCCGACGAAATCTCCGAAATAATTGACTTGGTCATAATAGCGGAGGAGGATGAGAGTGAGTTCCTCAAGTTCGTAGGAGATAGATACGTCGTAATCAGGTGAAACCACAACACCCACTGCGTAAATTACCCAAGACGCATGCATACCCAATACCCATAACCCACGAATACGCAAGCACGAGACACCAACGCCAAGCCACCTAAGGCAACCTCAAGCATTCGTGAGAAGGGCATCGCAGTATGGCCCAACAAGGCAATAGAAAAGAGCAAACCTCGGCTCAGGATTAACGGTAAGACCATTCGCCATTCTAATACGGCAATCCCTCCTAGCCTCACCGCGAAGCAAAAATTAATACCTAAAGAGCCCCTCTTAATGTGCATGATGAGTCTACGGGTACCGATTACATGAAGACAGCGGCCTCTACTGACTTAATAGGTAGGCTTAAGCCTACGGTTAATCACCGTTGAATCCTTAATGGTCTGGATTGGCTATGGCAAATGGAGTTAAGCCTTTGTTCTTTTTCGTGTATAATGGTTTATCAGAATTATTCCTGCAATGTTTCGGGGTACCGTATCCGTTAAACTTGGTATGCTAGAGACCAGGGACAACTTATTAATAGCACTTATGACCTAACACCATAATGAGTGGTAGGTTGGTTAAGTTCGTGACGGCTTTGGGTGGGTTGGGTGTGGATCTCGCGATCGTAACTCCAGGCCCTAATTTTAGGTACTTGGTTGGTTCGTACATAGAAACTTTCGAGAGGTTTGGTGCGTTGATAGTTTGTGCGAATAATGGGTCCTACTCATTGGTATTGCCGAGGCTTGATGAGGGTAAGGCTAGGGCTACGGGTATCCCATACATTGTTTATGGTGATGATGAAGGCCCAATTAAAGCCGTTGATTCATTCATCAGAGGGTGTGGTAAGGTTGGCAGGGTTGGCTTTGAGAGTAGGGCTAGCATGAGTTACCTATGGTTAATGCGCAGAGTGGTCGGTAATTTCGAGGATGTACCGCTGGATGATGTGTTTACGCAATTGAGGATTTCCAAGGATGGGGAGGAGTTGGGAAGTATTGAGCGTGCAGTTAGGGCTATTGAGGAGGGCATTAGGGCTGCCCACGAATCGATTAGGCCCGGAATGACTGAGGTTGAGATCGCCAGGGTGATAGGCGAGGCAATTAGTAATGCCGGTGCCGAGCCCAGGGACGTCCTGGTGCAGTCAGGGCCGAACTCTGCGATACCGCATTGGACGCCGTCAAGAAGGAGGGTTGATAGGGGTGATATCGTTGTTGTCGATGTTACGGCAACGTACAACGACTACTACGGTGACCTGACACGGACATTCGTGATTGGCGAGACACCCAGTGGTTTTTGGGAGGTTTATAGGCTTGTTAAGTCTGCTCATGATGAGGCTATAGGGGCTGTTAGGGAGGGTGTCACGGGCGCCTACGTTGATTCTGTGGCTAGGGGTGTCATTAATAGTGGTGGTTATGGTGATTACTTCATACATAGGACGGGCCATGGGATTGGGCTTGAGGTCCATGAGGAGCCGTTCATAGGTCAATCCTATAATAAACCATTGCTGAGGGGTAGTGTGTTCACGATAGAGCCTGGCATTTACCTGCAGGGTAGGTTTGGTGTTAGGCTTGAGAGCAATGTCGTGTTGATGGGTGATGGCAGTGTTAAGGTTCTCGATAGGTTATGGCAGGAGGTTATCATAGGTATATGAGATAATGCTATTATACCTAGGCTACGGCTTGGTCAATCGTGATAATATACTTCGTTAGGCATGGGGAATCCCAACTCAATGCGTTAAATATGCTCCACTCGAGGAATTACGAGGACAACCCATTGACGGATAAGGGTAGGCTGGAGGCTGCTGCGGCTGCATTTCTACTCCGCAGGATGGGCGTTAAGGGGCCTGTTTTCTCCTCACCGCTCCTACGCGCTAGGCAAACGGCCCGGTGTATAGATCCTGATTTCAAGGTTGATCATAGATTGAGGGAGATAGATATGGGTGAGTGGGAGTTGAGGAGAATAGAGGAGATACCCTTTGGCAATTACCTCAGGGATCCCGTGATGCACAGCCCACCGGGTGGTGAGGGCATGGGGTCCGTTGCCGAGAGGATGCTCGATTTTATAAACTACGCTAGGGGCTTAGGGGCTAGGGCTGTGGTGGCTGTTAGTCATTGGCACCCGATAGCAACCGCGATCGCCCTGATAATAGGATTGCCACTAAGTAACATCTATAAGATACGTATCGGCACCGGGTCGATAACGGCTATTGATCTCGAGATAGGGGATTTGCTATTCTCGAACCTGAGCCCATTAAGGATCCTAAGGAGCCTTGGTTTTAGGGATGAGGAGATCTTGGCAGAATGTAATAAGGTGGTTTCATGATTGGGATTTGCGGTGGTGTTCATTGGAGGCTTGTGGAGTTGAATGTAGACCACGCCTGCGGCTTAATAAGCCTATTGAAGGTCATAGGTGGTAGGTTGGGTATTACCGACATACCCGATTTTGTCGATGTCATGGTGCACGGCCCCGCAGAACCTGTTAAGGAGGTGCTGGGTAGCTCCATTGTTATTGAACAATCCCTAGTCCCAAACCTAGCCTCACGCGCAATCCTCATTGGTGGTGTGCCTTATGCCTCACTTGAGGATTTGGTGGTCTCGGTTGTCGTTAATGAGGAGCCCTGGTACGTGGGCATCATTAGGGAAATCCTTAGTAGGGATAGCGTTAGGAGGAACCTAAGGTGGGAGTGGATTAATGAGGTGTTGAGTAGGTATGGTGCTGGGGATAGGTTTCAGAGGCTCACTGGGCGGCACCAACCCTAGGTTCATAAACACAGGCCGGGTCTGAGCCAAGTGGGTCACCAAGCTCCGCGAATGCCCTAGCCCTAGACCCACCACAGATGCCCCTAAACTCACAAACCCCGCACCTACCGTTGAACCTGGCCTCCCTGATGGCCCTTAGCATTGGGTGTTCCCTATAGACCTTTACGATGTTGTCCTTCCTGACGTTGCCGAGGGTTAGGGGCAGAAATCCGCTTGGGTATATTGAGCCGTCGCTCGCGACGAATATTATCCCATAACCATCCCTGGTTGGTGTGAACCTGGGCTTACCAACGTTACTGGGTGGTTCCTCCATCAATTCCCTAAGACCATTAACCAACTCCTGGTATAGCTTACCACCATCGTAGCTAGCCCCAGAGTTCCTCTGCATGATGACTCTCCTAAAGAATGGTGCCTCCACAGTCCTGATCTGTAGTCCGTACAGTGACGCGTCATAGAGAAATTGTACCACATCCTCCGTCTCCCAGGGACTCAGGGGCTCCAGTTCCATACCCCTACCAACGCGGATTAGGAAGAAGACCTCCCAGGCATTGGCTCCGCCATCCTTGACTATCTTGAAGATATGTGGTAATTCGTGGACGTTCAACTTCATGACAGCAGTATTGACCTGGAACTCAATACCATAACTCCTCAACTTACTAAATGCCTCGAGGGTCTTCTCAAACACGTTTATGGGCTCCAGCGCAGTCCTCCTAATGTAATTATGAGTCTCGGGTTTAGCCCCATCAAGGCTTATGGACACCGAGGACACCCTACCCCTGATCTCCCTAAGTACATCATCGCTCAATAATTTCGTTGATACTGCGGGGGAGAGGGCGATGGGTATGCCGAGGGATTTCGCGTAATCCATAATCTCCATAATATCGCTTCTCATGAGTGGATCACCACCAGTCAGTATCAGCACGGGGTAGGGTTTACCGAAGTCGGTTAGGTCCTCAATGAATTTCATAGCCTCCCTAGTACTTAATTCCGTGGGTAGCGGCTTAAGTAGTGCATTAGCCCTGCAATGCCTACAGGCCAGTGGACATGCCTTCGTGGTTTCGTAGAAAACCAATAACGGCCTTTCCTCAAGGGATAACTGTCCTCTGTGCATAACGCCTATCTCGGCGTGATATCTTGGGCTATTTTTAATTCCCGCGCGTTAATTTTATCGCAACTAATCGAGTGATGTCAGGTAGTTGAGCACATCGGTCCTCGTTATTATGCCCAGGGGCTTACCATTACTAGCCACAATGAGCCTACCTATCCTGTTGGCTATCATGAGCCTCATCGCATCGTATAGGTCACTGTCCTTATCTATCATGGGCACATCCCTCCTCGTGTAATCCCTAACCTTGGCGTCCAGGTTCCCCTCGTGGAATGCCCTGGCAACCTCACTACTCGTTATCAACCCCACCATCCTACCCTCATCATCAATGACAGGTAGCGCCCTAATCTTCCTCTCAGCGAAAACCTTAGCCGCCTCCCTCAACGGTGCATCCTGCCTTATGGTTACCACATTCTTACTCATCAACTCCTCAACCTTAACCTTGGGTATTGCAACCAACTTATTTATGGAGACAACCAACTCCCTAAGCCCCTCATTCTTCTCTGTGATCACACCCTCAATAATCACCCTACTATTCGCCGTAGGCCCGATCTTCACGTTATCCCCAACCCTGACATTCTTGAGGTCACCAATAACCCTAACAAGGGCCCTATTACTGAATGGGTTAATGACATCCAGCAACTCTATGCCGGTCACGTAGAGGTTTGTAGGCAGTTTGTTGATTGTTATTGGCGCTATGTCCAGGGCAAAGACTGTGTTTGTAGGCATTTTAACGTACTCGAGCGCCTTCTGCGTCGGTATGTACCCACCATAGGGCCCCGTCTTAGACTCTATGTAACCCATGGCCCTTAGAGCAACCATGGAGTTCCTAACGGTACCCTCATTAATACCAAGCTTGTCAGCTATATCCTTAGACTTTATGGGCTGCTTGGTCGCCATGTACAACTCAACTAGGGCGTTGAGTATCGATGCGTACGTTGACGGTAACTTCTCAACCATCATAACTGCCCAATTGTTATTTGTAAAGTATTTATAATTTTTATTCACCGTAAAAATCCGTGCGATTGCACGAACTATTTCTCAAATATTCTTAATTATTTTTAATTATTAATAATTCGATAAAGCGCGGAAGACCTTAACCTTCCTATTACCGTGAACCTCATAATCATCGACCACCAAACCCTTCCTAACCAACGAGCCCAGCGCCTTGTAAACCCCCTGAATCGTCGCCACACCACCCAACCTCTCCCAAACCTGGTAGGCGGTCATTGGTCCGGAGCCCTCCAGGACCTTGAGCACGGCCTCCTGAAGCTTCGTCAAACCCGCGAAACCCCTACCAACCCTATACTCCTTGATGCCCGTGCCCGTCACCACAACCACGTAGTCCCCACCCAGTGAGGAAGCCGCTGCATACGCCATTGCCGATATCGGCTTCACATAAAGTCCACTCTTTGCGAGATCAATCATTGCCCTAACGATATCCCCATCATCGACATCCACAACCCTAGCACCAACACTAACAAGCCACTCCCCAACCTCACTAACATCACCAAGCCTATGCTTAGCCAATACGAACCTGGGGATTTCGCCTATGAATCCCCACTCACGAAGCTCCCTAAAGCCCTCATAAATCGCCAGGGCTAGGTAACCCCTCTCCATGGGCAGGACGACGCCGTCAACCTCACCAACCTGCTCATAGAGTTCATAGGCTATTGTCTTGACACCATCCAGGATTAGGGGATGGCCATAGGCAACATCAACATCACCACCAGAATCCCTAAACTCTATCGTCACATTACTCATCATAGCCAACCTAAGCAACTCCTGATACGCACCAGCCGTGTCCGGACTCACGTAAACCCTAACACCAACGCCCACCAGTCCGGCATAGACAGCGAGCGATAATGTAAAGTCCTCCTCAAAACCAACCCTAACCTCACCCCCACCCACGTTACTAATGAAGACTGCCGAACCCCTATCCATGAAGGACCCAGTTGGGTTCCTAGACTCATCCTTAACCAGGACACCACCAACCCTCCTAACCCTAGTAAAGCCCTCACCCAACGTAACCACCCTACCACCACGATTAAGCACCGAACCATACCTCCAAATACTTGGTTCCCTCCTATCGACCCTAAGCAGTCCCCGGGGTTCGGTAACCAAGGGAAAACCACACCTAGGGCAAAGCCCCATATTCCCATAACCAATAAAGCCGCACCTCAGGCACCTAAGTCTCAATCCATTAGTCACTACGCTCATCCATGCTAGTACTTAATGCACGTCTATAAAACTTACGTTACGGATTATTTTTCTAGGTGAAAGGTAGTTATTTATTACCGCTCATTGTTTCACGGTACAGCTTCGTCCATAAATCCATCGCAAAACCAGGCTGTAAGGTCCCCATCACAAGCCTAAATGTTCTCTCTCCATTACTTAACCTCTCTGGGACAAGTAACACAGCCCTTTCGCCATACTTTCTCGTGAAATTATATATGAAGTCCTGGAGAAACGTAACGTAGAACACATTTACACCTGAGTCAGCAAGGGCTGAGGCCACGTTTTCTGCAACGACTGAGGCCTCCACAGGGTTTGTTGATGAGAAACTCTCATCCATAAGTACGAAATCACCCCTCCTCAGTAAACCCGCAAAGCCCCTAAACCTCCTCACCTCCTCCTCGAACTTACCGTACGAGAGAGTCCTATCCTCACCCCTAAGGAAGTGCGTGTAGACAGCGCCAGGTGCGGGTATCGTGAATGACTTGGCAGGGATGAATAAGCCAGCCCTGGCGAGTAGTATGGCTTGACCTACGGCTTTAAGGAACGTTGTTTTCCCACCCCTATTCGCACCCGTGATCAATACGGCAAAGGCACCGTCCGTATTAACCTCTAGTGTGGATGGTACGGGCTTCCTCGAACTCGATATGGCTAGGGATAGGCAGTGCAGATCCTCGAACGCGAACCTACCGGAACTTATGTCTGGATAGGTCTGTGGTAAGCCCATCTTCGTGAAGAAGTCACTCATGTTTATGGCTCCTACATAGAAGGAGAGCTGCTTCATTAAGTCCTCAAAGAACCTCCTCATTTTATTGTACGCATCCAACAGTATGGAGGCTGCCCTCAGGAGCACCCAGTTCCTTATGTCATGGAGTATCTGAGGTCCAGCTTCATCCCTCGGGTCAAGCCTGTACGTGTACTCCTTCCCAAAGCTAAGGAGTCTCGAGAACAATGAACCCTCATCCTTAGGAACAAGCAGGACTGGATCCCTTAGGTAGTTATAGCTGCCCACCTTGACGGAGAACACAATATCCTTATTATAATCGAACATGCCCACGATATATCTGGCACTCGATATGAAGCTCTCATTAATATTTGCCGTGAGCGATATCACAAGGTCTCTAAAAGCCTTTGATGAGAAGTTCGTGGATTTGAGTATGGATAATAAGCTATTAAGACCGTCAACTAAAATCCCTATGCCCCTTGCCGTCTCTCTCGTGATTGATGATGGGTCGTCCCTTCTGAAAATGAACACATCCCTCCTAACCCTCTCAAGGGTGTCCCTGGCTATTGAGTACATGCTCAAAATCGCATTTCTATTGACCAGTGCGTCCTTAACGGCTTCCTGCCTATACCTAACCGCATCCTCAGAGCTATCCTTAAGTAGTAGGGTGTTAAGCCACGTTTCCGCAATGAGCTTATCGCCATTTGACGCCACCTCTATTATCTTGTCCAACTCCAGGTCAACCCTTATGTCATCAGCTACGGGTGTCGGTATCCTGGTCGTACCCTCAACCCTCAATAGATCGAATTGAATCATTTAACCACCCTCCTTAAGTCATCGTAGAGCAACTGGTGCTTTGCAGCAATCCTAACCGCCATGTACTCCCTTGGTGGAGGCCCTGGGATTATCCTGTAGGACGGCTTCTCAGGATCCTCCGGGGAGGGCATGGCAACAAGGCTTATGGTGAACTCCAGTGACGCCACCTTAGGGATGAATGTTATGAAGAGGCAGTACGACCTCCTATTACTTAATTCACTGAGGAATAGCTTGGATAGTTGAAAACCCTCATCCGACGTCGTAGTGGAGAATAGTTCATTAGCTATCACAAGTGTGGTGTCATCGGCCCTCTTAATGATGTTTAACGCCCTGATCACGTCATGCTCAAGCCTACTTAAGCTCTCCCTAGGATCCTCCTCGGTGGGGAAGGCTGTCATTATTGATGTGAAGAATGGTAACCTAGCCTCAACAGCCGGGACGGGTAACCCCAATGTGGATAAGTAGGCCAGCTGCCCGAGGGAGATGGCGAACGTGGTCTTACCCCCACTATTCATACCGGTGATTACGAAGATCCTCCTGGTCCCGTCAGTGTCTATATCATTGCTTACAACCGCCTTACCAGCTTTCACCAGTAGTAGATTGTAGAAGCCCTTTACGTGCATTGATCCATCCCTCGTGAAGGATGGTATTGAGAACGTGTACCCCCTCTCCATAACCCTCCTCATGTACCTTAGGTAAGCTAGGTAGAACTCCATCTCCCTAGCGAAGCTCCTCACTCCCTCGTCAATCACCGTGGGAAAATCCTCCATAAACCTCCTAAGCGTCTCATACTCCTCCCTGTAGAAGCGAAAGGCGCCCTCGAGTATTGCGGCGTGTATGTGCGTCAAGTCCCCCGTTGACTTAACCCACCTAACCTCCTCACTACCGCCATCCCTGAATATTGAGAATGTGCGTTCAATTAAGGCCGTTAAGTCCTCACCATCGCCATCATACCTAGATACCTTTATGCCGCCCTCCACAAACCTCACCTTAACGATAATCCTATCCCTAGCCTCACGAGCCTCACGAGCCCTCTCCTTCATTGAGCGGAAGTATGGGCTGTTAATCACCTGTTCGAGGTAGTTTAGGAATTGCCTAAGCCCCTCAGACCTAGGCCCAATGGTTCTTAGTTCATTGTAAAACGACTCCACGGCATCAATGTACGTTAAGGCCGCGTCCAGGTGCAGCCCAACCCTATGCTGGTCATAAGCCTCCTCCTTCAGTTGAAGCAACCTCTCACTCTCCCTAATCCTCTCAACGAACTCCTCCACCACCCTGTATGTATCATCCATCATTAAGTCTTGGAAGACCATTAACCTAAACACAGCAGTCTCCTCACTACTTAACGGCTCTAAGTAAAGCTCCCTCAGGAATTCATCTTGGTTCCTACCTAGGATATCGTTTATTAACTCCAATAACCTAAGATCCCTAATCAAATCATCACCAACCCTAATCCCCCTACCACCCAATATACTCCTATACTCCAACCTACCACCAAAGCAAACCGTGATTCGAAACATGCTTTAAAACTTACTTCATTAGAATTCTTACATTGGGAATGCGGGTTTGCGGTGTCCTGGATTAATTGAAACTTTCAGTAACCTCCCCACTTAACGCCCTTAAGCATCACCTTAAATACGCCCTAGTCGATTATTGACTAGCCATTATGGCTAATGAGATTGGCTACATCGTTAGTGTGGAGAGTCCATTTATCTATATAATCTCAATAAAGAGGGACAGCAGCGTCAATAGGTACGACTACGTCTACGCATCCATGAAGGACTATGTAGATGGTAGGGAGGTGAGCGTCAACGTGCTTGGGCAAATACTGTGGATAAAGCGTGAGCCATACAGGATCGGGGCTGATGGTTACGTGGCTGACGCACTTGCCGACATGCCCAGGGAGAGCATTATTGAGGTTGTGCAGGCCAGGGTTATGGTGCTCGGTTATAAGTACGGCGGCAGAATATACATGCCCAGGTCTGTACCCAGCGTAGGAACGCCTGTATACCTGGCTGACGCCAGGATGGTTAGTGAGTTCGTTAGGGTTGAACCAGAGAGGGCGCTCTGTATTGGTAGGTTGCTGCTTAGGTCGGATGTGCCGTACTGCGTGGACATGAATGGGTTGAGGAGGCACCTAGCCATAATAGCGGCCACGGGTAATGGCAAGACCTGGTCATCAATAGTGCTGATAGAGGAGTTACTGAAGAAGGGCGCCACAATACTGGTCATAGACCCACACGGGGAGTACGTGAACATAAAGAACAGCATCTCAAGGCTTGGTCCGCAATTCATCGGTAGGGTTCAGGTAATAGATGCCTCAAGTAGGGAGACCGGTGATCTTAAGTATAGGATAAACATCGTCAAGGTCCAGCCCGAGGTGCTAGCAAACGTTGCCGGAGTACCTAGGGGCGCCTCGAGGATTAGGTACGTAATATACATACTACACTCACTAATTAGAACCATTGTAAAGCACACGGGCATTAAGCGTCTGGGCACCCTCGACATGATGGTTAGGATAATTAATGAGTTCCTGAACCACGATGGTAATGTCAACATTGATCGATTAATCAAGCAGTACAATGCCGTGCTGGATGATGAGGGTAGGAATAAGGTTAATAAGCTATTGAATGAGCTTAAGGACGTAATCGATAGCAAGGCTAGGAAGACCGTACTTGTGAGCACCAGGATGTACCTAAGGAAACTAAGGAGACTTGGGCTTTACACATACTGGTCCCTGCCTATAACCAAGGTCTTGAGGCCGGGTACGGTGACCATCATGAACCTCGCCGGATTGAGCGATGAGGTTCAGGACCACGTGGTCTACCACGTGTTAAGCAGGGTGTTTAGGGCTAGGGTTAACCAGGTTAGGGGTTTGCCAGGTCCTAAGTACCCATTCCCAGTCGTAGTCATTCTAGAGGAGGCCCATAGGTTCGCACCACCCAGGTCCGTGAGGAGCACACTAAGTCTAAGCGTTGTGTCCAGGATAGCGGGTGAAGGTCGTAAATTCGGTGTTTACTTGGTCGTCATAACCCAGAGACCGTCCAAGGTGGACCCTGACGCCCTAAGCCAGTGTAATAGCCAAATAATACTGAGACTTGTGAACCAGAGGGATATAGCGGCTGTGCTTGGTGCCAGTGAGGTGTTGAGCGAGGAGTTAGGCAGGTTAATACCCGTCTTGGACGCTGGGGAGGGTATTGTGGTCGGCCCAATCACGCCACTACCACTGGTCATAAGGCTTAGAGATCGTGTCCTCGATTATGGAGGTTCGGACATAGATCTGAGCAGGGCATGGGGGTTAAACGCTGATTTAAACGAGGTTAGGGGTAGGGTTGAGAAGTTCCTAAACACCAAGGTTGGTATTAATAGTGTACTAACCGCGCTATCACTAATGGACGACGTTAAGGGCGTCACCATGGACATGGGAGTCCTGAGGGGTAGGGTTGGTAATGCCCACGTTGAGGTGAGAACCGCCGAGGGCACTTGGAGCTGCGAAGCCTGTGGCTCAACTAGTGAGCCATGCCCGCATGTTGTGGCCTTGGTGGCAAAGGCAATTAAGGATGGCTTAGTCAAACTTGGTGAGTGAGATGCTGATTGCGCAATTGGCCGATGTGCACCTGGGCCATAGGCAGTACGGGCTTGAGGATAGGCTTGAGGATTACAATAGGGCATTCCTCAGGGCCGTGGATGAAATACTCAGGTTGAGGGAGGGTGAGGGCTTGGACACCGTCATAATCAGTGGCGACTTCTTTGATACGCAAAGGCCCGCACCAAGCATTTACGTGACTGCTATAAGGGGTTTGACGAGGTTGAGGGAGGCTGGCATTCGGATTTTCTGTATTAGGGGTAACCATGACGCATCCGTGATAAATCCGATGGAGAACCCACTCACCGTCCTACATAGTATGGGGTTGATTGATTACCTGGATAATGATTATAGGGACTTGGGCGGTGTCAGGTTGATTGGTGTTGGGACTGTCTACACCGACATGCAGAACAAACTAGTCAACTCGATAAACAGCCTGAGGGGTAATGGCATCAACATTGCGATGATTCACCAGTACATAGAGGGTGCACCCTACGTATACCCAATGCCCAATGTGGATGTCTTCATGATCAACGAGAAACCCCTATCCCAACTAAACCTCGACTACATAGCCGTTGGGCACATTCACGAGCATGGGTTGAGGCACCCAAGGCTCAATGCCGTATACCCAGGCTCCTTGGAGATTTGGGATGCCAGGGAGTTCGAGGTTTACGAGTATGTGAATGGTAAGCTCAGGAAGGTTAAAGACACGGACCTGAAGGGCTTCCTAGTCCTTGATGTTGGTAGTAACGGGGTTAGGGTTAGGCAGGTCAGGCTGGGCCCGTCAAGGAGGTTGGTGAGGGTTAGGGTCAGGTATGAGGAGGCGAAACCAAGCGTTGTCAGGGGTGATGTCTCGTACATAGCAAGCAACATGGACTCCAAGGGCTCCCTGATAATCCTGGAGATTGAGGGTGCGGTATCCAGTGGTTACTCCACCAGGGACTTCAGCGTGAACGAATTGAGGAGGTTATTCAGCAGGGCCTGGGTTGACATTAGGCTGAACCTCGAGAGGCGCGGTGCTGAGGAGGCCCCGCGCCAGGTCTTCGGTGGCATTAACGAGATAATTAGGCAGGCCCTTAGGTCGAGGGTTAATAATGATGAGTGGGTCAATGCCCTAATGGATGTTATAGAGAGGGTTAGGGTTGATGATGAGGATGGCGCTATCGCAACCCTCGAGAAACTCGTTAATGTACCATTGAGGGGTGGTAGGGCTATAACGGATTGGTTGGGGGGTGGCAGATGATAACGAGGGTTGAGGTTGAGAACTTCAGGTCAATAGTGAAGGGTAAAGCCATCATTACCGAGGGCATAAACTTCATACATGGACCTAACGGTGCAGGTAAGACGAGCCTCCTCGAGGCAATAGCCATAGCCCTCTACGGTTCGGAGTGGGTTAGGGGTAGGTATAGGCTTGGTGATTTGGTTAGGCGTGGTGCCTCGAGCTCGGTAATACGTGTTGAGTACGTGGGGATTGATGGGCGTAGGTACCTAGTCCAGAGGGTGTTCAATACTGAGAAGACCTTGGAGTCGCAAACGTACGTTATTGACGAGAGCGGTAGGAGGGTTGCCGCGAGGGATAGGGAGGTTACGCAATTTGTCGTTAAGACCACGGGGATAAGCATGGAGACGTTCTCCGAACTACTCTACGTTAGGCAGGGGGAGATTAGGGATATACTGAGGACTGGCAGGAAGGGGGAGTTCAAGCTAGATACCCTGCTTAGGCTTGATGCTATTGAGAGGGCAAGGCAGGATGTTGTTAGGGAGGCCCTTAGGAGGGTTGGTGCGACTGTTGAGGGCTTCAGGGGTAGGTTGGAGGTTCTCAATAGGGAATTGGGCTTGAGGAGGGAGGAGCTTGATAGATTGGAGAGGGAGCTTGGTAGTGTCACTAGGGATTTGGAGGCTAGGGAGGTTGAGCTTAGGGATGTTGAGGATAAATTGAATGAGTTGGTGATCAAGGAGAATGAGCTGAGGGAGCTGGAAAGCAAGTACCTGGAGTTTAAGGGTAAGGTTGAGTCCCTGATGAATGAGGAATCGCTTCTAACGAAAGAACTGAACAGGCTGAGGGATGCCCTAGAGGATATTCGCAGACTTGAGGGTAGGGTTAGGGAGCTGGAGGGCTTGGTGGCTAGGGAGGGTGAGGTTAGAGATAGGATTAAGGAGCTCACGAGGAAGCGTGATGAGTTGAGGAATAGGCTCGCCCTGGCTAGGGAGCTTAGGCGTAGGGTTGACTCCATAAATAGGGAGTTAAACGAGGTCAATAAGTCCTTTACAGAGTTGAATAGCGAGCTCGAGAGGATAATCAATCTAAAACCCAGGGTTGAGGAGCTACGGAGACAACTAGCGAGGAGGGTCTCTGTGGAGACCGAGCTTGAGGAAGCTAGGAATGAGTTAAGTAGGGTTAATGCGGAGATCGAGCACGTAAGGACCGAGTTAAACCTACTGAGCGGTGGTGGAGGTAAATGCCCACTGTGCGGTAGACCATTAAGTAGCGAGCTCGCCCAGGAATTAGTGGCGAGTAGGGAGCTGAAGTTGAGGGAGCTGGGTAGGAGGGCTCAGGAGCTCACTGACAGGGTGAACAGGTTAGGTGGTGAGTTGGAGGGGTTGGCAGGTGTTGAGGCTGAGTTGAGGGAGCTGGAGGCTGAGCTGGGGAAGGAGGGTTTGATTCGGGCTTCACTCGATGACTTACGTAGGAGGAGGGAGTCCTTGATTTCCGAGCTTAACTCAATCACGGGCATCAATGAGGAGGCTGTTACGAAGGAACTAAATAATGTGGAGGCTGAGCTCGCTAGGTTGGATAATGAACTTGATAGCATTAATAGGGCTAAGGTTGAGATTGCGGAAATTAGGGGTAAATTGGCCAGTGCGGGTGACCTTGAGGCCAGGGTTAGGGAGATTGAGGGGAGGTTGGGCGATATTGCCAGGGCTAAGGCCGACCTTGAGGGAGGACTTAGGGAGTTGGAGGCTAGGGTTAGGGAGTTGGGTGAGGTTAGGGAGGTTATTGAGGAATTGAGAAAGAGGAGGGATGCCTTGCTTAGGGAGGTTGGTGAGTTGAGGGGTAGGGTTGGGGTTTTGAGGGATAAGATTGATAGACTGAAGGCGGAAATAACCAACAGAACAAACGAGGTGGAGACCCTTAGGGTCGAAATCAATAGGTACACAGGTGCGGCGGATGTTCTGGGCAAGCTTCAGCAGGCCTTGGATGATGCAAAGCCAATCGTTAGGAGGCTGTTTCTGAATTCTGTAAATGAGGAGTTGGGAATCATGATGAGGGAGTTGATGCATAAGGCATCGTACGCCTCGATTGAGGTTGGTGAGGATTATGAAATCATGGTCAGGAGGGTTGATGGGGTTGAATTACCCGCGGAATCCCTATCCATTGGGGAGAGAAACCTTGTGTCCCTAATGCTTAGGTACGCAATAGCCCGTGTAGTCATGGGCCTGGTACCATTGCTGATACTTGACGAACCCACGGAGCACCTCGATGAGGAGCATAGGCGTAGGATAGCCGGTTGGATTAGGAGCTTGGATAATGGGGTTAGGACTGTGATAATAACGTCGCATGTCGATGCCCTTGAGACAATAGCCGATAATGTGATTAGGGTGGGCTTCATAAACGATAGGGGCGAGTCCATGTTTGCAAATTCCTAAAACGCCATAACTCCCCGTAAACTCACTCATTGATTGTGGTTCGCATTACCGCCCTTAGGACTTGGGGAGAAGTGGTTAAATAGTACCGAGGAGATAACGCCCCGATGGTAAGGGGCATGCCTGCCTATGCGCTTGGTGGCTTGATAATACTTGTGGGCACCGTATTATCCATATCCCTAATACTCTCGATACCATCGCCCATAACCACAATAACGGGCTACCTAAACATAACAGCCAACGCGTACCTTGGTGTTGGCGAGAACCTACTCGTCATAGTTGGGCAGAACAACTTCAACCTACCAATAACAAACCTAAACATTTACATACCCAGGACTGGGACGAACATAACAATAAACACAGAGATACCCAGTGGATCCTACTTCCTAGTTATGGTATATCAGGGACCCAGTGGATCGACGATCATCGCGCCAGGGCTGGGCGCGTCAGGGAGCCCGGGTGACTTGGCTAACCTCACGAAATCCGGTTACACCTATGGGTTGAATGCAACCGCAATAATCAATAATGAGGCGTCTAGGAGGGCAACCTTCCAAATATCGACCCAGGACTCCTCAATAATAAGCGCAATACCATACATAGCCAACCTATCAAAACCGCTGATCACCATGTACATATTCCAAATGATACCGATGGGCACGGTCAACATAAGCAGGCTCAATATAGCTGCAATAACACAGCAGGGGCTCCAGGAAGTTACCTGCAATCTCTCGACACCAATCATCGTAAGCCCAGGTAATCCCACATACATGGCGATAAACATATCGGCAATGAACGGAACAATAAAGCCACTAAACACCTGGTACAGCTGCAACGCAACACCAGCAACGGCGCTACCCACACTCCTATACCTAGAGGTAGCCCTCAGGTACGTGTACAACTACGAGGATGTCACGGTGGTTAGGGAGGATTGGTTCCCGGTATTGATAGCACCAATGCAAAGTGGTAATACGTAATAACCCACAAGCCATTAATCAATATTGTGGATCCGAAACTCGAGGTCCTATTTAATCCAGGAACCGTAGCATTGATAGGGGCTACATTGAGGGAGGGGAGTGTTGGTGCTGTTATAACCAGGACATTGCTGGAGAAATTTAAGGGCGAGGTTTACCTGGTGAACCCGAGCTATAACGAGTTGCTTGGGCGTAAGGTTTACAAGTCGGTACTTGATGTCCCCGGAAACGTAGACCTAGCCATAATAGTGACCCCGGCACCAACCGTACCAAGGATAATGAGAGAATGCGCCATGAAGGGTGTTAGGGTTGCCATAATAATTAGCGGCGGATTTAGTGAAACAGGGGGGATCTGGCGCTAGGCTTGAGGAGGAGGTTAAAGAGAACGCCCAGGGCAGAGTTAGAATACTCGGTCCTAATTGTATTGGTGTTTATAATGCGTTTAATGGTTTGGACACATTCTTTATACCGAAGAATAGGATGGAGAGACCAAGACCAGGCCCAATAGCCCTAATTAGCCAGAGTGGTGCCGTGGCTGCGGCAATCCTTGATTGGGCTGCCAGGAGGAATATCGGCGTTGGTTTAGCCGTAAACTACGGCAACAAGCTCGACATAAACGAAGCAGAACTACTCGAATACCTGGCCAGCGATATCCCAACATAAAGGTTCTCGTTATGTATATTGAGGGATTGAAAAAACCAGGAGAGGGCAAAGCCTTGATGAAGACCATGAAGGCAATAACCAAGGCAAAGCCAATCATTGTTTTACAAAGCCGGTAGATCCAAATCCTCAGGCAGGGCAGTTAAGTCCCACACAGCCGCGTTGGCTGGCAACTACGAAATATACCGAGCAATGCTGAAGCAGGCTGGCGCCATAGAGGTCAACAACCTATTCGAAGCATTGGAGGTTGCCAAGGCCCTGGCGACACAACCACTACCGAGGGGAAACAGGGTGTTGGTTATAACGGACAGCGGAGGTATGGGTATACAATCAGTTGATGCGTTAGATACGCGTGGACTGCAGGTACCAGAACTCTCGGAGAGCTTGCAGGAAATTCTTAGGAAGCAATTGCCACCATTAGCTGTTACACGCAATCCAATAGATTTGACGGGTAGCGCCACAGATGCCATGTACAAGTTTGTGCTAGACACCGTACTACCCACGAATCACGTTGACATGGCCCTAATATCGGCACAAATGCAGTTACCAGGTATGACCCCAAGGCTTGCCAATTACATAATAAACGCAACAGGATTTGGAAAACCCATTGTGGTTTTCAGTATTGGTGGTAATGAGGACGCGAGGACGTTCAGGGCTAAGCTGGAGGAGTCTGGTGTACCGATATACGATAGGTTAGAGGTTGCGGCTAAGGCATTGAGGGCTCTGTACGATTATGCCGTGATCAGGGGCGTTGCAGCTGCTGAGTACTCCTAAGTCTCATGGCGCCGCGCCTATAGATTGTGGAGCCGAGTATTGTTGTTATGAGGACCATGAGAACTATCACGCCGTACCCACCCATATCTATTAAGCCGCTGGTTAGGGCTATGGACGCAACCACAAGACCCATTTCACCCCTGGGTATCATACCGTAGGAGGCAACGATGGCGTCCCTGGAATTACGAAGCCTCAGGTATGCGAATGGGTATACACCAATCACCTTACCAAGCATAGCTACCACAGACACGACAACACCGACAACAATTACGTACGGATCAACCAGGTAGGCGGGGTTTAACTGCATGCCAATGCTTATGAAGAATATTGAGCCAAAGATCACCAGGAGTGCATTAATCAGCTCATCGACCCTAACCGAGTACCTACTCTCGGCAACGGCCACGCCGGCTATGAACGCCGCAATAACCTCGGAAAAACCCAGCAGGGTCATTAATAGTACTAGGCCGAAAAGCACTACCATGGCCGCGTAAATTATCAACCCCCCACCAACCCTATTTAGGATCCTCGGTATTAGGATCACGGAGACCAGGAATATCGAGACCCACAGGGCAACAATACCGAGAGCCTTAAGCCACATTGAATAGCCCATAGACCCATTAACAGTTGATAGGATCAGTGACAGCATTATGAGGGCGACTACATCATCAATAGACGCCGCCGTAATCAAAGCCTTAGTGCTGGGTAGATCCCTCAGCCCCTCACGCTCAATTATCCCAGCTACAACAGCAAGGCTTGTGGGGGCCGTTGATAAGGCAATGATTGATGATGTCGCATCATTAACACCGATCATTATTAACGTGTAATAAACGAGTACGTAGGGAGCAACGGCACCAAACACCGCAGCCAAAACGCCGTAAAACCCACCCTCCCTAAGCGTCGATAATCCATGCTCAAGGCCCGAGGCGAAGAGTAGCAGTATTACCGAGAGGTTCGTTAGGAAGATTAGGTAGTCATTTATGGCGAATAAATTGACATGAAAGAAGGCATTTATCAAACCACCAATTGCGAAGGGGCTTAGTGCAATACCAACGAGTAACTCACCAACAACCCTAGGCAAACCAAACCTAACCAACGATACACCAACCAAATCAGCCACTAGGATTAGTATGGAAACCTCAAGCAATGTTGTGTATATGGCCTCCACGGCCATTAGCCCCGAACCAACCTAATCGCCTATAAATATTGCGGCGTCACTAACTGCCGGAAGCGCTTGCACCCTCACTACCTCCACCAGCCTCCCTCGACTCGAGCACGTATGTCTCCATGTAAACCCTCAACTCCTCCTCCAACCTCCTAACCTCGCTCTCCATGGCTTCGCTCCTATAGTTTGTAACCATCATGAGCGTCTTGAGGTGGGATAGGGTCGCCGAGAGTAATAACGTTAACCTCCTTATCTCCTGGAGGTACTCGTAGGACAACCTCTTGTACCTGGCAAGCTCAGACTCCCTCTCGGCGCAGTACCTAGCCAACCTAACATACTCATCCTCGCAACTACCCACCGGGCACCACCCTCATCAGTAGCAGGTAAACTATTAAAAACGACACCAGGGAACTGGCTGCGGCGAAGTAGTAAGCGTAGGAGTAGTGTATTTGGTATAGGAGGCCCATTACAGTATTAGCCAGGAATATACCAACACTCCTACCGAAGGATAGGAGACCCATGCCCAACCCCATCCTCTCCTCAGGTGCCACCTTAGATATTATTGTTGGCTCGAAGGTCTCGGTGGCGGCCACGGCAACACCGAGCAGGAAGGCCGCCGGGTATATACCAACCACACCCAACGGCGACAATAAGGCGAAACCCAACGATGCGAAGACGCCAAGTAGGTAGCCCAGGAATGAGAGGCCCACGTACTCATTAACCCTGGACTTACCGAATACGTAGCCAAAGAGCGAGGAGGCTGCTAGGAAGACTCCGTAGGTTATCACGGCTAGGTAATCCTCATGCGTGAACTCCGCAGTGGTTATCACGGGAAAGCCAAAGCTATATTGGCTGAAGCCAAAGAAGAATGTGGAGATAACAATCAACCACAACGCCCTACCCAACCTCCTAAACTCGGCCATGGATATGGACCCCGCATTAGCACCACGCCCAGCCCTGACAAGGGTTATGAGCAGTGTCGATACGACCAACGGCACAGCCGTTATTAATAGTAGGTACTCCACGGGGAACCTAAGGTAGAGCAGGACTGCCGTGTACGTGATAGATAGGGCAGCCCCCGCTATGTCCAGGGCGTGGAGTAAACCAAAGGCCTCACCCCTCTCGCTTGGGTCGGTGACCTCGGTTAGCATTGCCCTCCTTGGCGGTGTCCTGAAGTTCCTAAACCACCAACCAACCATGAAGATCAACAGGGCCTGCCACCAATATCTGGCGAAGCCGAGGAATGAAACAGATATTATCACCGCATTGCCAAGTACGGCCACCCGCCACCTACCAAACCTATCACCAGCCAGGCCCCCCAGGAACGCCATTAGGCTGCCTAGGCCGTAATTAATAGCCTCGGCAATGCCGTAAAGCCACATTGGGGCCCCCAGGTAGATCACGAAGATTAGTGGGAACATAACCACAGCCGCTTGGTAACCCAGGTCCGCGAAAAAGGCTGAGAAGGATATCTTGAGAACCTCACCCCGATTCCTCATTGCAAGCAAGGCGACCACGCAGTATTTAACGCTTTACCCCCCGCAACCTTACCCACAACCCTCTCGGCATTAACATTGACCAGGGCAGCGCTATTCTTAATCCTAATTCGCCTACCCTCAACAACCACCTTACTTGTACCGCTCCGCCAAGCGCTCCAGCAACTCCCTGTCTATGACTAGCCTGAAGTCCCTCACCCTGTAAACCTTCCTCAGGTGCGGCTTCGGGCGCTCCTCCACCACGTAGGACCCCTCCACTAGACCAGCCTCCTCCAGTATCTTCAGGTGCATGTGGGCTAGGGCGTAGGGTATGTGGAGTGACTGGGCCACGTCCTGTATGAACGTTGGATTCCTCGCCAGCATTAGCAGTATCCTCACCCTCAACGGATTTGACAAAGCCCTCCCAACCCTCACCAAGTCCTCCACGGACTCCACCCTTAAACTCACGAACTCAACCATTCACCTCACCCCTAATCACCGCATACCTAGCTATTAAGATCGACGCTGAGGAATAAACAAGCAAACCCAGCAACCCCCTAAAGAGCTCCACTGGGTTAAGAACAAGTGAGCCGTGTATGGCAAGGGCCATGTACGTTGTCGGTAGGGCAAGGCTGACTAACCTAAGGGCCTGGGGCAGTATGGTTATTGGGTAGTAGACAGGGGCCAGCAGTAGTAGTGGCCAGGGTATTACCTGGCTAACCTGGTTGGTAATCCTGTAGTTCCTAACCCCAATACCCAGTGCGTAGCCGAGGAGTGATGAGGAGAGTGCAATCACTAAGGCGGTTGCCAGAGTAGTCATTATCTGCGCCACGCCATAACGCACCCCAAGTATCGCCATGGATAGTAGCAGGAGTGATGCGATGGATGGTAGCGTTAATAGTAGGGTCTGGGTTATGTAACCCAGCGCAATGTCCCAATGGTCAGCCCCGTTTGAGAAGAGCACCGTGTATATTGTTGAACCACGCCTAATGTAGGCCATGTCCTGGGCAGTGCCTATGAAGGGTATTAGGAAGCTTGTGTTAACCACCGTACCCACCATGAAGTACTGTAAGTACTGGGGATTCCCCACTATCCTGAGTAGGGTTAGCCATAGTACTGGGAATATTAGCGTGAAGCCAACCCCAGCGTACACCCAGCTCCTGCTGCTGAGCAATATGTACTTTGATATGACCATAGCCCTACTCAGTCTCATGAGGATCACCGAAGACCTTGATGAACACATCCTCGAGCGATGGCTCCCTAACCTCAAACCTAACCCTCCTCCTAACTAAATCATCAATTATGCCAACAGCATCATCCCAACCAACCCTAAACGTCTCACCCGTATCGTCAACCCTAACCTCAACCCAGGGCAACACCTTCCTCAATTCGCTAGGCGAGCCCTCCATGATAATCCTCCTGTTCATCAGGTAAACCCTATCACTCAACTCCTCAGCCTCATGAATATAGTGAGTCGTCAGTATGACCGTGGACCCCTCATCCCTAGCCGCCCTAATCACATTCCATATACTCCTCCTATTCTGGGCATCAATACCGACCGTCGGCTCATCCAAAATAATAAGCCTGGGCCTACAGGCTATGGCCGAGGCCACAAGCACAAGCCTCTTCATGCTACCCGACAAATCATCAATCAACCTACCCCCATACTCCCCCAACCCAACAGCCTCAAGGGCATCATCAACACAACCCCTAACCACACCCCTAGGCACACCCCTCAACCTAACAAGCATCTCCACGTGCTCACGAACCTTTAGTAAGTTGAATGGGGTTGCCTCCTGAGGAACAACACCCATAACACCCCTCTCCTTAGCCTTCCTCGGGCTAAGCCCCATTACGGTAACCACACCACTATCAGGCCTCAACTCACCATAAACCTGCCTAAGCAGTGTCGTCTTACCAGCCCCATTAGGCCCAAGAATAGAGACAACCTCACCCTCACGAGCCTCAACACTCACACACTCATTGGCAACAACATCACCAAACCGCTTCCACAGGCACTCAACCCTAACTATCACATCCTTATACTTCACCATCAGTTAAAACTGATACTGAAGCATTTTTAAATATTACTGACAATACAACTAAACCTTAAAAGCACAACCATAAAGGGATAGGCAGGTAATGAATAACAGGGAAAATAAAACCAACGCCACAACAAAACAACCCAAAACAGGGAGCCTTACCAAAATCTCTGATCTACCTTATTTCATCAAGTGGTTCATACTAGGCATAATAATAGGCGTTGTTGCCGGCGCCTCGGCACTGGCCTTCTACTTCACACTAAAGCTCATGGAGCACGTATTCCTAGGACTACTCGTTGGAGCCTCAATACCAGAACCACTGGGCGAGGGAGGCTCATTAACGAGCGGCTTCAGGGCGGTTAGGTACTGGTTAATACCAATATCGACAACACTCGGAGGGCTACTCTCAGGTCTCATAGTCTACACCTGGGCCCCGGAGGCTGAGGGCCACGGCACAGACGCAGCAATAAACGCATACCATAGACTACAGGGCAGGATTAGGAGGAGGATCCCCCCAATAAAGCTCGTGGCCTCCGCAATAACGATAGGGTCGGGAGGCAGTGCGGGTAGGGAGGGACCCACGGCCCAGCTCAGTGCCGGCATCGGCTCAGCAATAGCCGACCTCCTTGGGTTACCGCCTGAGGATAGGAGGAGGGCTGTCGCAATCGGTATTGGGGCTGGCATTGGCTCGATATTCAAGGCACCAATCGGCGGTGCGTTATTGGCGGCGGAGGTCCTCTACATGAGGGATATAGAGGCCGAGGTCCTCTTCCCAGCCCTGGTGGCCTCCGCCGTTGGGTACTCCATCTTCGGCTCAGTCGTGGGCTTCACACCAATCTTTGGCTACTACGTGGGCACGTTCAACCCAGCAAGACTACCCCTCTACGCAGTGCTCGGCATCATCGACGGACTCTTCGCAATACTATACGTCAAGACCTTCTATGCAATCCACGACCTATTCAAGAAATGGCGCATCAACAACTACATCAAACCAGCAATAGGCGGTTTATTAGCTGGCCTAATAGGGCTAGTGGCCCCCGAGGTGCTTGGCACGAGCTACGGCTGGGTTGACCTGGCGGAGTTCGGAAAATTGAGCCTATTCACATCACCAATACTCCCACTCATAGCATTGCTGGTGGCATTACCATTCCTGAAGATCCTAGCCACATCATTCTCAATAGGCTCAGGGGGCAGCGGTGGCGTGTTCGCACCAGGCATAGTCATAGGAGCCTTCGTGGGCCTCGACATAGGCCTACTCCTCCACTACCTACTCCCATCATTAGTACCCAACGTAGCCCCCTTCGTAATAGTGAGCATGCTGGCACTATTCGGCGCCGCGGCAAAGGCGCCATTAGCCGTGATGTTCATGGTCGTTGAAATGACGGGAAGCTACCAACTACTACCGGCAGCAATGATCGCAGTCGCCATAGCATACCTAATCTCCGGAAGCAACACAATCTATAGAGCCCAGGTACCAACAAGAAGGGACTCACCAGCCCACGCGGGCGAGTACAGCGTACCAGTACTCATGAGCATCAGGGTTAGCGAGTGCGAGTTAGGGAGGGAGCCCGTGGTTAGGGCTGGTGAGGACGTTAATCACGCAATCAACAGGATGCTCCAGCACCGCTACACATCACTACCAGCGGTAGACAACAACGATAGGTTAATCGGCATAGTACACCTAACAGACATACTGGGCAGGAAGGGACCAATCAAGGACTATATAAAGGCTGTGAACCACGTAAACCCAGACTCGACACTATACGAAGCATGGGAGTTAATGAGCCGCGAGGGCATCAACTGGGTCCCCGTGGTGAGTAATGACGGTAGGCTCCTCGGGATACTCACGATGGAATCAATGAGGAGGGTCTACGAATCGAGGGTCAAGTCACTGGGTAAATCAGTTAGTGGGTCATAGCCCTAATGAGCTCATTATCCACATCCCTAGGCGACACTGCGAAAACCACAGCGCCAAGCCCCAAAACACCCCTAAGCACATCGGCACCATCACCCTCAGCATTAATCACATTGACCAGCAGGGCATAATCAACAGAGCCAGGCCTAATTGGGGGCAGGGCACCGTCGGCACAGACAACATCAACCCAGGGCAGGGACTTGGGGAACCTAAGGACGCCGCAGGCAATATCCAAACAAACAAAGCGCTTGGCAACGCCCGATATCAACCCAGCACCAACACCAACACCACAACCAACATCAAGCACAGAGGAATCCCTGGGCTGGAAATCCTCGAGGAAGCCTAGGTAGACCAGGGCGCCCTCGCGTAGGTATAGGTCCACGTACCTGGGTCCCAGGGATTCGTAGAGCTCACGGACACGGATTTTATAATCAATGAGGCCCATGGTCAGGGCTTCTGCTGGGCCTTGGCCTGCGCCCTCTTCTTACCACCGCCCAACTCCTCCTCAATCCACTCAAGCTTACCAAGCATGGGCTGCCTAAGGGTCAGGCTAACCCTAACCATGTCCCTATTACCGGCGCTAACGTAGCTAACACCAACAACCCTAGCCCTAACCACATCACCCCTACCGAGCCTACGCCTACTACGCTCACCCACGAAGGCACCGCTCTGCTTATCGTAAAGTACCACGTTGTCCTCCATCATCTGCGTCCTATGCACCAGGGCCTCTATCGGGCCAACCCTAACGAACGCCCCAAACTCCTCAGTCCTAACAACCTCACCCTCAACAACCTCATTAACCAGGGGCGTGAAAACCAACGCCTTAAAACGAACCCTATTGTACGTAGCCCCATCACCAAAGATAACAACACCCCTCCTACTAACCTCAATGTCGAAGACGGCCACGTACACACCAACATCCCTCTCAACACGACCAACGTAGGAACCCCACAACTCCTCAAAGGCAACCTTCTCAAGGGGCTCACCAAACCTACTGGGCGGAATCCTGATGTGGTCCTCCAACGTCAAAACCCTAAACATCAACAACGAACGGGACTAGGGAGTTTAAAAAACTAATCACCGGCGTAGATCTCAACCCACGGCCTACCCTCCTCAACCATCCTAAGCATCAAAACCCTAACCTTCTCAACACACGTAACCAAATCCCTAACGAGCATGTCCACAATCAATGAATCACCCATGGAGGCAATGAGGTCTGCCGAAAGCATAATCGCGCCGTACCTAGCCAGGACAAACTCATTACTCAAACCAACAACCCTCTCAAGAACCCTCCAAGCCACAACCCTAGGGTCACCACCGCAATCAACACCAAAGGCACCACAGCCCCTAACCAAAACCTCAACACAAAGATTAGCCAAACCCCTGAGCACTGATGCTGAATCACTACCGTTGATTACAGCCGAAACCCTACCGGGCAACTCATCCCTAAGGAAGTGTGTTAGGGCTTCATCCCTAGCAACCATTCAGGTCTCCACGATAGTCTCATCAACCAGTATATTCTCCTCCCTAAAACCAAGCTCAACAAGCAACCTCCTAACCCTAACCCTCTGGTCACCCTGAACCTCAATGACGTTACCCTTAACAGTACCACCAGCAGCCAACCTACGCTTAAGCTCCCTCGCGATACCCTCAATATCGATACTCCTCACATCAGAACTATCAAACTCAATAACAGTAACCAAATGCCTACGCCTCCTCTCAACCCTAACCCTAACCAACGCCTGCTCCTTAGCAATAACAGCCTGCTGCGCATCACCCTCATTACCAAGCAGGGAAGACAATAACTCGTCAACCACATCCCCCTGCCTATCCTCACTCATGCCCAGCAAACCCAAGGCAATAAAAGAACAACCCCTAATAAACCTTACCTCCAAAAACAAACTAAAACGAAACACCCGAGGAACCAAAATCAACAAAAACCCTACCACCAACACTAACAAGGTTCGAGTAAACAAGCAAGTAACGAGTACGGGCACCACCCACAGAAACACCAAGGGCATCGAGACAACCCCAGGGAACAGAAACATCAAAGGGCAGACCAGAAACCTCGGAAACAACGGCTAACGGCCTAGGAAAAACAACACCCCTGGGCAAATCCCAAAGATCAAGCGGGGGGTTGAGGGGAAACGACCTACAACCCACAACCCTACGGCCAACAAAGGAAACACCAAGCACAAAATCACCAACTAAGAAACCAAGAACAACACCAAACCAGGGCTTTATAGGCGCATTAACCAGCGAGACACCCCTAACAACCAAACCACCCAACTCATAATCACGGCCGAGGTCGATTAGGGTGAACCAGGGAACGCCCTGGATCGGCAGCGCATAGCCCTCACCAACCCTCCTAGCCCCAAACCTCCTAACCAACTCAACACTGGAAGCCCTGTAGAGGGCCTCCAAATCCTCAATACTCACGATTGGGTACCTACCACCAAAACTAAACACAGGCATTCCTCAAAACCTCCCCACACCTCTCATGCAGGTTCTTCGGAATCCTCGGTATAACGTCAACCAGGACCCTACGGGCCAAATCAAGCTTCTCACCCATAACCCTCTCCACGAGCTCAGCCGTAACAGGCTGGTGCGGAACCCATACATCGTAGTCAGTAACCAAAGCAAGCAACGCATAGCACATACCCAACTCCCTAACGAGGTTAATCTCGGGGACGAGCGTCATGCCAATAATATCACAACCAAACACATCCCTCCAAACCCTGGACTCAGCCCTAGTACTAAACCTAGGACCCTCAATACACACGTAGCAACCACCACCATGCGTCCTATTAAACCTAGAGGCAGACTCAATGAGCAACCTCCTCAAATCCTCATTAAAAGGCTCAAGACCAATCTGTATGTGGCAAACCCTAGGACCATCATAGAACGTGTAATCCCTACCCCTAGTCATATCAATGAACTGATCAGGAACAACAAAATCACCAGGGGCAAAATCCTCCCTAAGACTACCAACAGCACTAACACCAACAACAACCCTAACACCCAACGCCCACAAAGCCCAAACATTAGCCCTATAAGGAACCCTATGCGGCGGGTACCTATGACCACGACCATGCCTAGGCAAAAAGGCAACCCACTCACCACCTAGGCGACCAACAACAACATTATCACTGGGCAAGCCATACGGCGTGTGCAACTGAACCTCAAAAAACTCATCAAAGAAACCAGCCTCATAAAGCCCAGAACCACCGATAACGCCCACGTAGGGCAACGACTCAATACCCAACTCACGAGGATCAACAGACCCAGTAGGGCTTAGCTTCCTAGTCACAACCACGAAACCGCAGAAACAACACCCCTTATAAGGATTACCAACCCCAACCACACAAACACCCACCCCATAAACCCCACCACCCGCACCTGGGGCGATTGGGAGTGGCGGGCTCCCCCCTCGGGAAAACCCTCGGGGGTTACACCCCCACCCCATCAACCCCGTCTTCCACGGGGACCCTCTCCCGGCACCCAGCGGGTTTCCCCGCCAGATGCCGAGCGGCCGCCTCTTTTCGGGGAGGGCTTCCCGCTTAGATGCCTTCAGCGGTTATCCCCTACGGCGTGGCTGCCCGGCTCTGCCCTGTAGGGCAACCGGTAAACTAGAGGCCGCGGCGCCCCGTTCCTCTCGTACTGAGGGCACCTTCCCCTCAGGCGGCCAGCACCCCCGACAGGTAGAGTCCGACCTGTCTCACGACGGTCTGAACCCATCTCACGTTCCCCTTTAATGGGCGGGCAGCCCCACCCTTGGGGGCTGCTGCACCCCCAGGATGGGAAGAGACGACGTCTGGGTACCAAACCGCGGGGTCGATGGGAACTCTCACCCGCGACGAGCCGGTTACTCCTGGGGTAACTTTTCTGTCATGCCCGGCCCCCACTGGTGGGGGCACGAGCGTTCGCTAGGCCCGGGTTTCCCCCCTGCGCCCCTTGCGTTCAAGGGCGCAGTCAGCCCGGCATTTGGCCTTACCCTCTACGGCGGAGCTCTGACCCGCCTGAGCCGAGCTTTGGGCACCCCTGATATCCTTTCAGGGGTGTGCCGCCCCAGCCGAACTGCCCACCCGCCGCTGTCCCCCGGGGATTACCCGGGGTTAGGGGTGCGGGGAAGAGTGGGTGGTGTTTCATTGGCGCATCCGCGCGGCCCGGAGACCGCGCTTCATCGCTCCCACCTACGCTATGCACCCTCCCCCGCACCCCAACGACGGGCTGCAGTAAAGCTCCACAGGGTCTTCTCGCCCCGTCGGGGGTCCCAGGACTCTGCACCCGGAGGTGGGTTCGCCGGGCCCCGGGCCGGGACAGTGAGGACCTCGTTGATCCATTCATGCACGCCGGAACTTACCCGGCAAGGCATTTGGCTACCTTAAGAGGGTCAGAGTTACCCCCGGCCTTCAGCGGCGCTTCGCCCGGTTGTACCCGGGTTTCACGTACCGCCAGTGGCCAGGATTCAGCCCCCGTACACACCCTTACGGGCTAGCGGGGACCTATGTTTTTGTTAAACAGTCAGGTCCCCCTTGTCACTGCGGCCCACGGTTCCAGCGGAAACCGCCAGAACCGCGGGCACCCCTTCTCCCGAAGTTACAGGGCTAATTTGCCGAGTTCCCTGGCCCGGGGTCACCCGAGCCGCCTTGGGCTTCTCACCCAGGAACACCTGTGTCGGTTCTCGGTACGGTCGTGGGGGCTCGTTCCCCACCCCCTTTTCATGGGCCCCAGGAGTCGGGTGGACCGGGCTCAAGGCCCGGCTATTTCCGCCTTCAGCCGGTTCTCGCCATTACGGCACTCCCCGGCCTTCAGCGGTTAAGCGGGGTATTCCCCCGCCCACCCTATCCCGAGGCGTCGGAGGTGGGGCCTGCGTTGCCGCAGACCTACCCCCACGGCACGGGAATATTAACCCGTTTCCCCTTCGGCGGGTACCAACTAGGCCCCACCTTAGGACCGGCTAACCCATGGCTGATTGTCGTTGCCATGGAACCCTGGTCCTTTCCGGCGGAGGGGATTCCCACCCCTCTTCGCTGCTACTACCACCGGGATCTGCATCGGCCACGGGTCCACCGGACCTCACGGCCCGGCTTCTGCCCCATGGCCGCGCCCCCCTACCCCACGCGGACCAACGGTCCGCGGGCCGGGGTCTCGGCGGCGGGCTTGAGTCCCTAGACATCTTCGGGGCCCTCCGCCTCAGCGGGTAAGGTGTTACCCACTTCTTAGCCGATGGCTGCTTCTAGGCCCACGGCCCCGCTGTCTTGGGCGGAGGACACCCTTCTAGGTTGACACTTAGCCCGCACTTAGGGGCCTTAACCCCGGTCTGGGTTGTTTCCCTCTCGGCCCTCAGGCTTACCCCGAGGAACCCGCCTCCCCCTTTTTCGGAGCCCACGGGTTCGGAGTTTGACCAGGGACCGGAGCCTTTCGGCCCCTGCATCCCTGATCAGTACTCTACCCCGTGGGCTTCCTCCAGGGAGGCCGGGCTGGGACCCGCTTCGGGGGGAACCAGCTATCACCGGGCTTGATTGGTCTTTTGCCCCTAGCCCCAGGTCATGGGAACGAATTGCACATCAGAACCCTTTCGGGCCTCCACGGGGCTTTCGCCCCGCTTCACCCTGCCCAGGGCTAGATCGCCCGGTTTCGGGTCTCCCACCCGTGACTACGGGCCCATTAAGACCCAGCCCCTCACGGGTTCTAACCCGCTACGGGCCTTTCGGTTTCCCTACGCCTTCGGGGTTTAACCCCTTAGGCTCGCCACGGGTGGGAACTCCCCGGCCCGTGTTTCTAGACGGAAGGGGCGACCCTGGACCCTCCTCCTCGTACTCCCGGGTTCACCCCGGTTTCCTTCGGAGGAGGGAACCCTTTCGGGCCGCCCCTCCTTTAGCCGCCCGGTTTCAGGCTCTTTTCACTCCCCTTTCGGGGTTCTTTTCAGCTTTCCCTCACGGTACTAGTGCGCTATCGGTCTCGGGACGTGATTAGCCTTGGGAGCCAGTGGCTCCCAACTTCCCACGCCAAAACCAAGGCGTGGTACTCTGGGACACCAGGACTCCGCCAGACCACCTTTAGCCTACGGGGCTATCACCCTCTACGGCGGGGCTTTCCAGCCCACTTCGGCTAGGCAGTCCCGGCGGTACCTGGGCCCATAACCCCACATCTCCCCACGGTTATCCCGTGGGGATTTGGTTTGGGCTTACCCCCTTTCGGTCGCCCCTACTCAGGGGTTCCCTGTTGGTTTCTCTTCCTCCCCCTACTAAGATGTTTCCGTTCGGGGGGTTCCCGCTCCAGAGGATGCTCCGGAGCGCCGGGACCTATTCGGTCCCGGCAGGAATCCCCATTCGGGAATCCCGGGTTCAAAGGCTGCCTGCGCCTACCCCGGGCTTATCGCAGCTTGCCACGCCCTTCCTCGGCGCCCGAGCCGAGCCATCCACCGGGCGGCTTGCTGGTGCGGGTGGTGGTTTGGCCAGGGTGGGTGCAACCCAACCCCTCTTTGAACACCCCATCCCCGGAGGAGGTGATCCGGCCGCAGGTTCCCCTACGGCCACCTTGTTACGACTTCGCCCCCCTCGGGAGCCCCCAACTCGTCTCCCCCATCCTTGGGGTAACCCAAGGATGAAGGAGCCTCGTTGGGGGCTCCCTCGGGTGGCGCGACGGGCGGTGTGTGCAAGGGGCAGGGACGTATTCACCGCGCGTTGGTGACACGCGGTTACTAGGGATTCCACGTTCACGAGGGCGAGTTGCAGCCCTCGATCCCTACTGGGGCGGGGTTTACGGGATTACCTCCCCCTTTCGGGGTCGGATCCCGCTGTCCCCGCCATTGCAGCTCGCGTGCAGCCCCGGGGTTTCGGGGCATACTGACCTGCCGTGGCCCCCTCCTTCCTCCGGCTTACGCCGGCAGTCCCCCTA
>NZ_LCWN02000145.1:0-3904 GCF_002078205.2 Vulcanisaeta sp. EB80 | reverse complement strand
AGTGCATGGAGGCAGAATTATGCAGTGAAGTAGCAAAAATGCTAATGAATGAACTTAGCAAACATAGGTGCCTCAATTATGCACCCAAGTGAGTGCATTGTTGCCTTGGCTGAGGGTGGGTTTAAAATCAATGGGCCGCCCGAAATGGGCAAAGGCCCGATGAGTAACGAGAAAGAACTAGAGTCAAGTACCGAAGCCTCCCTGCCCCAACCCACCCAGGCAGGGAGGATAGAGCTATGTACCGAGTTGATAAGCAAGGCAAGGAGGTGCCTAGGCAATGGAGACAGGGAGTGCGTGGTGAGGGCTCTTAAGGAGTTGATTCAAAGCCAATGCCACGAGGGCAACGCGGTTGGTGGGGAAATGGCTGGTAATGTCAAGGGCGTTTTTCATGAGTTGTGGCTTGTCAGTGATGGTGGTGAAGTGTGTAGGTTATTGAGAGTGCTTAAGGGTCTCGGTATATCGAGGAGTTGGGTTAGCGATGCGTTGGGCGTGAACACGAAGGCACTGAACAAGTGGCTCACTAAGTGCGGCATTGATTGGGAGGGCAAGGCGACGAGGAACAAAGTCGTTAAGGACATCGAAGATCTACTAAGAAAGGAACTAGGCTGGGACAAGATCAAGATGTGTGAGGAGTTGTGGCGGTTCGTCTGTGTTGATGTTGATGAGTTTAGGAGATACGGAATAGAGCCGTGTGCTTGGTTAAGCGGTTTAGAGCTACTGAGCGACTTGAGGAGGCCCTATTGGCTTGGTTTAAGAGTTAGTGACCTGGTAGTTAGAAGAATTAAAGGGGGCGTTGAGTTGGAAATAAATACCACGAGTAGCATCGACGCAGTATTCTTCCCAGTGCTGTTAAGTGCGGTCAAGACACCAAGCCTAAAAATTGAGTGGAAAAGGGGTGCGCCTGCGGCGAAATACGTATCTAAATCAATCGCTTTATCATACTACGTAAATCTAAGTGCCAACGCGTGGCCGTGGCCAATCAAGCTAAGCACTAGTGAGCTCAAGGGGTTAATCGAGGGCTTCAGTGATGAGGAGCTCGCGGAGTTCATAGCTGGCGAAATAGATGGAGATGGGTCAGTGTGGTATGACTATGAGAATGGCTATGCATGCGTGGAAATTGTGGCTTGTAAAAATTGCCCGAAGAGGATGATGCTCGATGTGCTGAAGGAGGTTATCGCCAAGAGGTTCGGCATCGTTGGCTACGACTATTCAAAAGGAACAGATGATGCCTTAAAGTTCGGCGGTGAGGACGCCGTTAAGCTCCTCAGGCGTATAGCGAGATATGTACATCATCCGCTTAAACGCTTAAGAATCGAGTTGATCTTAGCGCTTTACGACGGGAGGATAAGCCCTGAGACGTTCGAGAAGCTCTATGACGCAACAAAATATGAACTTGGAAGGCCAGACATAAAACGCAACAACGCACTAGCCACAGCCACCTGGGCAGCCCCACAAACCCACACCCACGGGGTAAAAAAACAATTTTCCAAATTCAAACCGAGGAATATAGAACAAAATTCTTGGTAGCGGGGCCCGGATTCGAACCGGGGACCTCGGGGTTATGAGCCCCGCAGGCTACCAGGCTACCCTACCCCGCTGTGGCTTCTGTTTCTTCATCATCATTTAAGTCTTTCTCTGCATGTTCACTCGTATGGATGCTTTATTGTGTCTTAATGGTTGGGTTTATTAACTGGAATTGAAATAAGCGGTTATACCATTACGGTGGTTATTTAACGACCGTGAGTGGGCAGATATACCCATTCACAGTAACAGCAAGCTCATAATCGTTGTTGTGAAATTCATGGGAAACGCTTTTAAGTGCCTATGATAATTTGACTTCGGGCCCGTAGTCTAGCCTGGTTAGGATGTCCAGGGCATAACGCCCGCATAGGCCTTACGAGCGGGAGGTCCCGGGTTCAAGTCCCGGCGGGCCCACCATGAACTTTACGCGGAGATACCCGAGAAGCGCCTCAGGAAGGCGGCTGAGCTCGTTAAGTCGAAGGATCCAGTGGAGAGGCTATACTCAAAGAGGCGCAGGCACAACAAACTGCTCACTAAGGTCACGAACGGTTACATGTTAGCCGCGCCTGTTATAACCCATGTGAGGAATGTTGTGAAGGGTGCTGAGATGCAGCATGCTTTAGGGTTAGAGTATGTTGCTCATCACATAAGGCTTGAGATGGAGATACCGTGAGCATGCTGAAGACCCTGCATAGGTCCAGGAGGGGTAGCTGGATATACCAGTCACCGAGGATCACGCTTATTTTAACATACGCCAAAGCTAAGGGACTGGATCTGGGGCAGGTCCTCAAGCGCCATTTGGATGTTGTGAGCAGGCTTGGGGAACATCAAAGGTGGATCCTAGATAGGTTAGGGTGGTTAGGCTACCGTAGCAGGAGGGGTGGCTCCCCAAACATCAGTGAGCTTGACTATTACCAGAGGGCACTAGGTCTTAACATGGGTGACGTGGTTAAGGCGGTGGATGCGGTGCTTAGGGCATTTAACTCAAGGTCAAACGACGTATCTGCACTACCCCCAATACCCACACTACCTGAGAAGCTGGTGATAATGAGGGCTATTGCAGGCGTGGAGTCGAACTTCAGCCTCTTGGAAACCATGAAAATACTGCTCACTAGGCCTAAAAACATAGGTGACCCAGACACGTTTAGGAGGGAGTTAAGATTCAGGAGGACTTGGCTCTACTCGCTGCACCTAATTGATGCCGAAAGGCCCACGTGCCTTGGCTACGCTGTGGCTTTTAGCGTGGAGACTGGTGAGGATGCGGCGGAGGCGTACGTAATGAGGGCTGGGGAATTGGGGCTCCTTAAGTGGATTATTACGCTTGAGGCTGCAGCGCTTGATGTAGGCACTAAGAATGAGTTAGATAATCTACTATCGGCGTATGGTGCCTTCATGAGGGATTACCTACAGGTGAAGGTTGACCTCAGCGAAGTTTACTCAGCATTTCAATACATGGCAAGTGATGTAGGCGGCATCACAATGGCAACCCCAGCGTTGCCAATAGAAGAGGTACTTCGGAGACTCAGAATGAGCGCATGAGCATAGTGAAGTTATGTGCCCATTAATGAGGAGGGTTAGGCTCTCGTTCCTGCCTGGGCTTGAAATCGAGTTCACGGATAGGGATGTTGCCCTTAGGCAGGTTGAGGATTGGGCTAGGGAGAGTACGAGGTGGCCGATTGTGGTATTTGGCCCTGAGGGTTGTGGTAAGTCTGCTTTCCTTAGGCAGGCAACGGTGATGCTTAGGGATTTGGACTACGACGTGGTTTACATAGACCCACTGCATAGGTTCTTCATAACCCACACGGATGTGGACGAAATAACCAGGAAACTTGCCGACGCGGCCTCGGAGACCCTCGGCATTGCCCAGCTCAAGCTGGCTACATTGGCTATAGACATAATTAAGGAACTACTCGAGAAGTGGGGCAGAAAGAGGGTTGCCGTGTTGGTTGATGAGGTCTTCCAGGCGATTGGCCTTGAAAAGGCTGGACTGTATGTTAAGAGTCTCCTAACACTAATCGAGTACCCACCGAGGAGTTATGAGGGGATAGTGGCTGTGGTGGCCACAAGTGAGGGGGTTACTAGGGGGGAGATTGGCCGTCACAGGTGGGCTCATTTAACGCCCATGTGGAACATGCCTAAGGAGGGTTTTAGGCAATTATACGGGGCAATACCTGGGGTTAAGCCTCCATTTGATGAGGTTTGGAGACTAACCGGTGGAAACCCTGGCATGCTCCTTGAGTTGTATAGAAGGGGTTGGAATGCCGATGAGGTGGTTAAGGCGTTAATTAGGGATAAGGGGTTGACGCCAAGCTTCATAGCTAGGTGGAGGGTTTGGTTTGAGAGGGCTGTTGAGGACCCCGAGGTGCTATGGAGCCCTGACGCA
>NZ_LCWN02000144.1:0-3939 GCF_002078205.2 Vulcanisaeta sp. EB80 | reverse complement strand
GTTGACTTTTTGGTTATTGATGAAGTCGATAGGATGATGGATATGGGATTTATTAACGATATATACGTAATATCAAGCCTTACGCGCAATAGAAGGCAAACGTTTGCTGCCACCGCCACAATACCTGGGGAAGTTCGTGAACTAATAACTAAAGTAATAAAGGATCCATTTTTCGTGAGGGTTGGAGATCACGAGTACGATATTCCACCTATGGAACAGCTGGTGTATTTAATTAATGGTTTTTGGAGGGAGAGGTACGACATCGTTACTAAGGAATTGGGAGGAAAGACAATAATTTTCACAAACACTAGGGAAAGGGCATATAGGCTCTATAAGCAATTACTACGTAGTTATAATGCATTGCTTTTACATGGTGGTATGAAACAATTCATTAGGGAAAAGGTACTGGATAGGTTTAGGAACTCCCAAGGCGATCCTATTTTGGTTGCGACTGACTTGGCATCACGAGGACTCGATATAATTGATGTAGAGTTAATAATAAACTTCGACACGCCCAGAGATCCGGAAACCTACATTCACAGGATAGGCAGAACTGCAAGGCTCAATAGGGGAGGTCGCGCTGTGACGCTGGCGACTAAGGATGAGGTGCATGTAATAGATGCAGCGGCTAGACTTAGTGGTTCAACATATAGATTAATTCACTAAATTTAATTACGCAATACCTTTGTACTTAGGATTCAAACCTAGATGGTGGTATTGGATCACCGTATGCCCTCTTCGCCTCGATTAGTCTTTGTTTCTGTTCCTCAAGTATTTCAAAGAATTTCCTTGGCGTTGTTGGTATTTCTGAGTATATCTTCCATATCCTGTCTATCTTATCGAGTAGCTTACTAACCCTTATTGCGAATTGCTTATTATAGTCCTCGAGCCTGTAGTCCCTATTGAGGACACTGCGGAATAGCTTTCTCAGGTCCTCGTACCTCGGTACGTAACCTATCGGTGTTGTTATGGTGCCGACCTCACCGTGCACCCTCCTCTCCATCCACTGAAGCCAAACCCTCTTATCCTCCTTACTGTTCAGGAACCTTCCCTGCTCATCCCTGAGGAAATAATTAACGCCGAATATCTTCGGTGGCTTTTCTAAACCCTCACCGAACTTTAGATAGTTCGTTATATAGACGCCAAGGTCTACGGAGAGGAAGTCGAGATTAGCCATTGGGTTGAACTCCCTCTCGCCAGGCTTACCTATTACTGCAGCCGTTCTTTCGGACTCAAGAGATGCCGCTATTGTAACCACACCATGGTCCCAATTAAAAGCCTCGAAGACAGGCACCCAAGTATCTGGATCCCTACCGCCAAATATTAAACCACCAACCACCACTCCATTGGGATCGTCATACCTAGGATCCAGGTTCCTGAAGGCCTTCAGTGATACAGTGAACCTAGCATTAGGATGTGATGGCGGTATTGGATTACCCTTATCGTCGGTTTTACCCCTCCACCACTTACCCGTGTAATTAATACCCCTCTCGGGCACCGGTTCTCCCTTACCATTCCAATAAACACCTCCATCCTCGGTAATGAGTACGTTCGAGAATATGACCTCGCCAGGTTTCGTGAGCACCTCATATATCAATGGATCATCAACGGGGTTTATACCCTCAATTATGCCGAAAACACCAACCTCGGGATTTACAGCCCTAACCTCGCCATTAACGTTCCTTAGGAAAGCCAGGTCATCGCCTATCAACCTGCCCAGCATTGCCGTAGAGGTCTTACCGGACATTGATGGGTATGCACCTGTGAAGTACGTAACCCTGCCCCCAGGGCCTTCAACGCCTATTATGAACATGTGCTCACTGAGCCAGCCCTCCTCCATAGCCCTCTTAATCGTGAGCCTAAGCGCCAACTTCTTCAGGCCTATGCTGTTACCACCGTATTGCGTGTTTACGGAATAGACAGTCTCGCTGAGTAAATCTATGTATATCCTCCTCTGCTCTCCGTTGACCAGCGCGGCGTGTATGCGATGGCCCTCGAGGGCCTCTCGACAGAGGTGCAGATCCCGCGCCTCCTGCCGGAGGAATACGCCAAGCGCCTCCACATTGGCTGGCTGGCGTCAGACGAATCGCTTAGTTCAAGCGGCTTCGCAATAATGGGTACAACACAGCTTTGGCAGCTTTACGCATGGCTCATCACAAAGTCAGGAAGAATAAAAATACATACATACGATATGGTACTAAGGAGGAAAGGGGCTTCAGTAAAATTATTCGCATTTCCAAGAGATTTACGGCTGGCTAGCGGAGGCTCAACGCTGACCGTAGCTGAGAGTGGGCGGGTGATTTACCAAATGCCGCTGGAGGGCCGAGATATTAAGACCTCCACGATTAGGCTTGTCCTTGAGCATCTCGACGCCGGGGACCCTCTGCCGCTGGTGGCGTATTACCTCGGCGACGGCGCAGTGGAGAGAGGCAACCTAGTGATATCTGTATCAAGAAAACGGATGCACCTCTTTGAGGGGAGGGATGATGTTAGTGCTAACACAAAGCGGGAAACGGTTGTCTTTCGGCCCGCCCCCGAGCAGTACGCCAAGGCCATCGCGGAGCTGTATCTCTCCGGCGTTGGTGTGTTGCTCGACGCCCTGCATTCCCACAAGTGGCATGCGTTTAAGAGACTGGCGGCGCAGAGCCTCGCCGGGTTCCCACTAGCCGGTCAGCACGTAAGGCTGTCCTCGGCCGAGGGCCTGCAGGGCAAAGTGCCGTTTAAAACCAGAGAGGAGGCGGAGAGATACGCGGAGGCGGCGCGGAGGGAGCTGGAGAGACTAGGCATAGGCGCCGCGCCTGAGGTCGTTGCCTCGGGCATATATTACCAGGTGGTATTCGACGAAAAGACGTTGAGGAGGCTGGCTGAGGTGGACGAAGCCGTAAGGCTGGCCATCGAGAGACTGGAAGCTCTCTCTGCGCCGCGCATCGCCGCCAAGCCCATAGTTGCAACTAGGTTAGATGCAAAACCCGAGAGGCTGGTCAAGCCGAAAGCCGCGGCGAAGCGCGAAGAGCTACCTAGGCCGAAAACCGCGACGCCAAAGGTCGAGCCTGTGGACAGAGTTGTGTTTCAACTCGTGGATGGACCTGCGTCGATGAGGCTGAAGCTGACGTATGTGATGAAAGAAGGAAAGAAGATGCCCACCATAAACGCCGTGGCGCGGTTTTCTGCGTTGGAGGAGGCTGAGGAGTTTAGGCGTCGGCTTAGGCTTTCCGGCATAAACGCCTCTGTGGTAAGCAGAGGCGGAGGCGGCTTCGAGGTGGTGGTGCCGAAGGACGAGCTCGAGAAGCTTGCGCCGGAGGAGAAGGAGGCCGTAAAGCGGTACCTTGAGCACGTGGCGCAGACCGGGGACGAGGAGAGGAGGAAGGCGGCGGAGGAGGCGCTGCGCCGCCTCGACCTCGGCGCCAAGGCGGTCAACGTCGGCGGGGTCAGGCTCGGGCTCGTGCATAAGAAGGGCAAGGGCCTTAGGGCCGAGAAATACGGCGACCCGCAGCTGATCGCGGAGATAAAGACGGCGCTGGAGGACAAGCTGAGAGAGATGCTGGGAGAGGAGTACGAGCAGTGGAAGGAGCATATACAAATCACCGAGGGAGGAAGACGCCTAGTAATAACGCGTCAATTGCTCCAAAGGCTCGCGCAGCGAGACCCAAACACCGCCAAAACACTCAACGAAAAAACTTAAAAACATACAAAAACAAAGATACGCCCCGCGGACCGCTGCGTCGCGGCTTTTAACCCGTAGGTCGTGGGTTCGAAGGGGGATGGCCCCGAGAGTCCCACCGGGCCCGCCATGGACTCCACGATTCGTCCGTCCGTCTATCCACATCCTCGAGCTCGCCGAGCTCCAGCCCAAGTTCGCCGAAATATCCACGGAAGGCCGCCTCGTCGTCCGTCGCGGCCCTCCCCTCGAAATGGTGTCTACAGATCCAGCCGCCTACA